>WFYF01000036.1 GCA_015490255.1 Caldifarciminota bacterium | reverse complement strand
CTACATGGTCCTGCCCGAGGTGATCGGCGTGCGCCTCACCGGCGAACTGTCCGAGGGGGCCACAGCCACCGACCTGGTCCTCACCATCACCGAGATGCTCCGGAAATACGGCGTGGTGGGCAAGTTCGTGGAATTTTTCGGCCCCGGCCTTTCCAGTCTCTCCGTGCCCGACCGGGCCACCATCGCCAACATGGCCCCCGAATACGGTGCCACCATGGGATTTTTCCCGGTGGACAACGCCACCCTGGAATATCTCCGGGGCACCGCCCGGGAACACCTGGTGGAACGGGTGGAACGGTATCTCAAAACCCAGCACCTTTTCCGCACCGATGAAACGCCGGATCCGACCTATACCGATGTGCTGGAGCTGGATCTGGCCACCGTGGAGCCCAGCATCGCCGGCCCCCGCCGGCCCCAGGACCGCATCCCTCTCCGGGAGGCCAAAACCCGGTTCTTTGAGGTGCTCCGGGAGTTCGGACACGAGCCCCCGGACAACGGGGGAAGATGGGAGGACGAAGGAGGAACCGCCACGGCCGTACGTCACGCGGTTCAGGTGAAAATCGGAGACGAGGTGGTCACCCTCCGGGACGGCAGCGTGGTGATCGCCGCCATCACCAGCTGCACCAACACCTCCAACCCTTCCGTGATGATCGGGGCCGGGCTTGTGGCCAGAAAGGCGGTGGAACGGGGGCTTGACGTGAAACCCTATGTGAAAACCAGCCTGGCACCGGGTTCCCGGGTGGTGACGGTCTATCTGGAGCGGGCCGGATTGCTGGAGTTCCTGGAGGCCCTGCGCTTCCACGTGGTGGGGTATGGATGCACCACCTGCATCGGCAATTCCGGACCCCTGCCGCCTGCCATTGAAAAGGCCATCAAAGAAGGGGATCTTGTGGTTGCTTCCGTGCTTTCCGGGAACCGGAACTTTGAGGCCCGCATCCATCCTCTTGTGCGGGCCAACTATCTGGCTTCTCCCATGATGGTAGTGGCCTATGCCATCGCCGGACGCATGGACATTGACTTTGAGCACGAGCCCCTCGGTTTTGACCCCAACGGCGAACCGGTCTATCTCCGGGACATCTGGCCCTCCCTCCAGGAGATTCGGGAAACGGTGGAAAGCGTCCTGGACCCTGAACTCTTCCGGAAAAAATACGCCACGGTCTTTGAAGGGGACGAGCGGTGGGAAGCCCTGGAAGCTCCGGAGGGGACGCTTTACACCTGGGATCCGAACTCCACGTATATCCAGGAGCCGCCCTATTTCGTGGACATGCCCCTGGAACCCGAGGATCCGAAGGACATTGAAAACGCCCGGGTGCTGGTGTTTCTCGGGGATTCGGTCACCACGGACCATATCTCTCCGGCCGGGGCCATTCCTCCGGACAGTCCTGCGGCAAAATATCTCATGGAGCGCGGGGTGAAGCCCCACGAGTTCAACACCTTCGGCTCCCGGCGGGGCAACCACGAGGTGATGATCCGGGGGACCTTCGGAAACGTGCGGCTCAAAAACAAGCTGGTCCCCGGCGTGGAGGGAGGCTATACCATCAACTTCCTGAACGGTCAGCGCACCACCATTTTTGAGGCGGCCGAAGCGTACAGACAAGCCGGGATTCCCCTGCTGGTGATCGCCGGAAAGGAGTATGGCACGGGGAGCTCCCGGGACTGGGCGGCCAAAGGAACCGCTCTGCTCGGTGTGAAGGCAGTGATTGCGGAAAGTTTTGAGCGCATCCACCGGAGCAACCTGGTGGGGATGGGCGTGCTGCCCCTGGAGTTCCTCCCCGGAGAAAACGCCGAAACCCTCAGACTGGACGGCACGGAAGTGTATACCATCCGGGGGATCTCGGAGGGTCTGACCCCCGGGAAACTCCTCACGGTGGAGGCGCGGAAACAGGACGGTTCCACCGTGACCTTCCAGGTGAAAACCCGCCTGGACACGCCGGTGGAAGTGGAATATCATCGTCACGGAGGGATTCTGCAATTTGTTCTGCGGCGGATGATGAAGGCCTGAGGAAAGGCCTGCTGTGGGGTGCGGCCGGAACGGGGAGACTCCCCGTTCCGGCCGCGGTCTTTTTGAACAGGAGGTTTCACAATGGAGGGTTCCTCAAAACGGCGGTTCAACACCCTTGCCGTCCGGGGTTCCGGTCGGGCGGTGGACACCACCTTCCATGCCCACCGGACGCCCGTTTACCAGACCTCAACCTTCGTGTTTTCCTCTCCTGAAGAAGCCGCCCGGCGGTTTGCCGGGGAGGAGGGGCCCATCTATTCCCGGCTTTCTAACCCCACCGTGGACGCGGTGGAGGAGCGTATCGCCCTCCTGGAAGGCGCGGAAACCGGCATCGCCTTCGCATCGGGGCTTGCGGCGGTGCACGCTCTGGTGATGAGCCGGACCTTCCCGGGTGCCAATCTGGTGGTTCAATCCCCCGTTTATGGAGGGACCTGGGCCCTTCTTGAGAAGATCACACCCCACCTGGGGCTGGAACTCCGGACTTTTCGGGCCTCCGAGGTGGACCGCCTTTCCGACCTGGTGGACGGCCGCACGGCCTGGGTGCTGCTGGAAATCCCGGCCAATCCAACCCTGGATGTGGTGGACCTGGAGCGGGTGGTGGAGGTCGCCCACAAAAGAGGAATTCCCGTTGCGGTGGACAGCACCTTCGCCACACCCTATCACTTCCGTCCCCTTTCCTGGGGTGCGGATGTGGTGATCCACAGCGCCACCAAATATCTGGGCGGCCACGGCGACCTCATCGGGGGACTTCTGGCCGGCAGCCACGAGCTGCTGGACCCCGTCCGGGATCTTCATGTCTCCACAGGCGGGACCATGAGCCCCTGGAACGCTTATCTTCTGCTTCGGGGCATGCGGACCCTCCACGTGCGGATGCCCCGGCACAGCGAAAACGCCTGGCGTGTCACGGACGTCCTGCGCCGGCATCCCGCTGTGAAACGGGTGTATTATCCGGATCAGGACCCCCTTGCGCAGAAATACTTTGAGAACGGATTTTCGGGCATGGTCTCCTTTGTGGTCCAAGGGGGCGATGAAGCCGCATTCCGGCTGATGCGGGCCCTTCGCCTCATCCTGCTCTCGGTGTCCCTGGGAGATGGAGATTCCCTGATCACCCATCCCGCCTCCACCACCCACGCCAAAGTTCCGGAAGAGATTCGCATCCGGAGCGGGATTCTCCCCGGTTTTCTGCGGCTTTCGGTGGGCCTGGAAGACGCGGCCGACATCGTGGAGGATCTCCTCCAGGCTCTGGCCGCCTCCCAGGAGCCCCATGCCACCGGGCTGAATGCTTGACAAACACTTTATGGACCTGTACAATTATACGACGAGGTCGGTTTTTCTCTTAACAGGAGGGTCAGAATGGCTCGTCAAGGCCTCACCAAAAGTGACCTGGTCCGGGAACTCGCCAAGGAGACCGGACTCACCCTCAAACAGGCCCGGGAGGTGATTGACGCCCTCTTCGCCACCGAGCCAGGGAAAGGGATCATCGCCAAGGCACTGGATGCAGGGAAAGCCGTTCGCATCCCCGGGTTCGGCGTGTTCACCACCCGGAGAAGGGGAGCGCGCACGGGTCGCAATCCTGCAACCGGCGAGCCCATACGGATTCCTGCCCGGAACTATGTGGTTTTCCGTGCCGGCAAGGGGCTCCGGGAGCGGGTGAAGGTCTGAAAACAACCCTGATCCTGCCAGAAAGAAGCGGGGGCTTCAGCCCCCGCTTCTTTTCTCCTGCCATCCGGATTGGACGTTTATGCTGCCGGTGTGATTTCCTGACCGTTGAACGTAGCCTGATATTGACCGCATCCTGTCCAGGTGATCTCCAGCACGTTGTTTCCACCGTCCGCAATCCGCAGCGTGCCAGAGACGGGGGCTCCCTCGTTGCAGGAAGCGGAGAGCTGAAGCGGTGTTGGTGTGGAGACAGAGAGCCCCGTGACGGTCGTGGACATACCGGAAGTGGACCAGCTCATAGTGTAGTCCAAAGAAAGGGTCCCGTCGGCCGGTTCACCGGGATTCCAGGTCCCGTTCGGGGTGAACACTCCCGTGCCGGAGAATTCCATCGTATAGGCCATGGGAAGATCGGGGGAGGAAGCGGATTCGGAAAGGTTCCCCTCCATCACATAGCTGTCGCCGCTCCGGGACGAAGCAAGATAGCCGGAAAGACGGATTTCCGTGGTGGAAGTCTGGGATCCATAGGTGGACGAGACGTGAAACACAAAGGGTTCACCGGGATTCAGACCGGCAAACTCCACACGCCCCACCCAGGGGTCGTTGTCATCGCTGTCCGTGGCCGTGATGGATCCCTGGACCCGCACGGTATACGTATATCCAGCCCCGCTCATGGAGGTGTCGCAGTTCACCTGGAAGGTGGCGTTTGCATACACCCCGTCCCTATCGCCATCCGCGGTGTTTCCCGTCCAGGAGCCCGCCTGATCACAACCCTGAGGAAGGTTCTTCTGCGGTGGATTGGAATAGGCGGCAATCATCTCTCCCGGTCCGGAGACCCCCACACCGCCTTCACCGTAGAACCTGGCAAGAGAAGCCGCCGCAGCGGAGTCCAGCGTGGTGGTGGTGCCTCCTCCCCCACCACCTCCACCGTCGTCACCGCCGTCACCGCCGCCACAGGCGGCGAAGGCCAGGGCCACACTGACCAGCACTGCCAGTGAAAAGCGTTTCATCGGACCGCCTCCTGTTGGAAACCCTCATAATTCTAATAAACCCCGAACCCCGATCGTACAACGCCCCCCACGGTGAAGTTCAGAACAGGAAAAACGAGGGAGCCCTGCCCTGGGCCGTGCGCATCCCCTGGTGGTGTGGCCGGATCAGGCCAGCCCGATCCGGGCCAGGGCCGCCCGGGCTTCCCTCCGGATCCACAGCGCAAGTTCCAGCGCCCGAAGACCATCCTGCCCGCTCACCTCCGGAGGGGTTCCGGAGGTCACGCTCCGGACGAAGGAGGCAAGTTCCAGCCGGAGAGGTTCCTGGAGACGATCCACCATGGGGAAATAAGGGAGGACCGTGCCGTCCTCCCGCCGGATATACAGCTCCACATCCCGGGCCAGGAGGTTCACACTGGCATACAGGTTTTCCTTGAACACCCGGAGCTTCCGGGTCCGCTCCATGGAGGTGCGACTCGCCGTCACATCCACCAGGGTTCCGTTATCAAAGGTGATCCGGGCGTTGGCAAGATCAATTTTCTCCGTCAGAACGGGCACCCCCATGGCTTCCACCCTAACGGGCTCGGCGTCCACCAGCCAGAGCACGAGATCCAGGTCGTGGATCATCAGGTCCAGGATCACGTCCACATCCGTCCCCCGGGGATTATAACGGGCCAGACGGCGGATCTCCATAAAGCGAGGGTTCCGGATCCGATCTTTCACCGCAAGGAAAGCGGGATTGAACCGCTCCACATGACCCACCTGGAGCACCAGCCCCCGGCGTTCGGCAAGGGCCACAAGCTCCCGTCCCTCCTCCAGCGTCCGGGTGATGGGTTTCTCCATGAACAGATGGCATCCCGCCTCCAGCACCCTTTTCCCCACTTCATAATGGGCAGAAGTGGTGACCACACAGCTCACCGCATCCACCTCTTCCAGAAGGGCATCCAGAGAGGGAAACGCCTGGGTCCGGTATCGTCCGGCGATTTCTTCCGCACGCTCCGTGCGAAGATCATACACCCCAACCAGCGTCACCTCCGGCATGGAAGACAGAATCCGGACATGGTGCTGCCCCAGGGAACCCACACCCACCACGCCCACACGAAGACTCACGGTTTTCCTCCTGTGCGATACACACCTCGCCGGCTTGCGGTCACAAAAGCCAGAAAGTCCTCCACAAGGGGGTGGGCCTCCAGCTCCCGGACCGCCTCCAGGGCGTCTTCCAGCGAATGATGACCCACGAAACGGCGATAGATCTCCTTCACCATCCGGATGTCGTCCCGGGAGAAACCGTTTCGCTTCAGGCCCACCAGGTTGGGCCCCACCACCCGAACCCGATCCGTTCCCGAGGTGATCATGAAGGGCAGCGCATCCCGGGAAAGGCGGCTCATGCCCCCAATCATGGCGTAGGGACCGATCCGGGCATGCTGGTGCACCGCCACCAGACCTGATACCACAGCATGGTGGCCCACGTGAACATGTCCCGCGAACTGCGCACCGTTCACCACCACAATATGATCCTCCAGCACACAGTTGTGGGCCACATGGGCATAGGCCATCAGATAGTTGTGGCTGCCGATCCGGGTGACCGCTCCCTCCCCGGTTGCCCGGTGAACGGTGACAAACTCCCGCAGCACGTTGTGATCTCCGATCTCCACAAAGCTGCGCTCACCGGAGAACTTCAGATCCTGGGGGAGACCTCCGATCACCGCCATCGGGCCGATCCGGTTGTGCCGGCCAATACGAACATGCGCGTGAATTACCGTATGGGCCAGGACCTCCGTTCCCTCACCGATCTCCACATCCTCCTCCACCACCACGCCGGGACCGATCCGGACCCCCTCCCCCAGACGGGCGGAAGGATGAACCACGGCGCTCGGATGGACCTCGGTCATGGCCGGTCCACCACCACCGCCGAGAGCACCCCTTCAGCCGCTTTCTCATCATCCACCCACGCGGTGGCTTCAATGCGGGCAAACCGTCTGCGAAAAGCCACCAGACGTCCCTCCAGAATCAGACGGTCCCCGGGACGGACCGGCCGGCGGAACCGTACCTGATCAATGCTGGCAAAATACATCAGCTTGTTTTCTTTCTCTTCCACCCGGGAGAGAAGCAAAAACCCGCCCGCCTGGGCCATGGCCTCCACAATCAGCACCCCCGGCATCACAGGATCTCCCGGGAAGTGCCCCTGAAAGAACGGTTCGTTAAAGGTCACGTTTTTCACTGCCACCACACGATCCTCAGAAAGGGAAAGCACGCGATCCAGCAGCAGAAAGGGGAACCGGTGGGGGATCCACCGGAGGATTTCGTGAATGGACATCCCGTCGCCGGTATACACCCACCGCTCCATCTCCCGAACCGCCCGGATGTGAAAGGCGTGTCCGGTCCGCTGGGCCACCACGTGAACGGGCAACGGAACACCCAGAAGGGCAAGATCTCCGATCACATCCAGGGCCTTGTGCCGGACCGGCTCGTCGGGGAACCGGAGTCCCCCGGGGTTCACAACCCCCTCTCCTTCAATGACCACCGTGTTTTCCAGAGACCCCCCGCGGCCAAGGCCCGCATCCTGAAGGGCTTCCACCTCGTGGGCAAACACAAAGGTCCGCGCCGGGGCGATTTCCCGGAGAAAAACCTCCGGTGTGAGTTCCGGGACGTCCAGAAACTGACTCATCCCTCCCGGGAAACGGACGGAAACCGAAAGACGAAACACCCGGTCGGGAACGGCAATCCAGGTGCGGTCCTCTTCCCGGACCACCACCGTCTCGCCCAGGGTGTGGAGGCGGAGTTCCACCGG
>WFYF01000035.1 GCA_015490255.1 Caldifarciminota bacterium | reverse complement strand
GACAGCTTCTATGTCCGGGAAGTGCACCCCCTTCCCTTCCGGGTGGTTCAGGCCCTGTCTCTCGGGGACACCCTGGCCCTCCGCACCCCCCGGGGGGTGGTCTTCTGGTCCCTCCCGGAGGGGCTGATGGAAGAGGTGTTTTCGGGCGAAACAGACACGATGGTTCAGGCGCTGGAATCGGTGTGGGTGGTGGCGGATCGGGTGCTCCAGGATCTCCGGCACCTCAGGCGCATTCCCATATCCGCGTCGCCAGAGAGGATCTGGGGACAAACCTGCGGGCTGGCCTGGCAGATCGGCGAGATGCTGTTCTGGACCCGGGATGGAAAGAAGATCCACCGTTTTCCGGTCCCCGGCACGCAGGCCGCCTGGGACTGCACCGGAGACACCCTCCTCTGGGCCTGGGGGGATGACCGGAAGACCCATGTCCGGGTGGTCTCCCGGGAAGACTCCCTTTTCCGCGAGGTTCTGGAAGGGCAGCTGGCCTGGGCACGGTTCACAGAGGGCATGCCGGTGGTGTTCCGGAAGGTTCCGGTGCTGTGGGAACTCTGGATCGCGGGACGCCGGGTGCCCTGGCCCGCAGAGCTCCTCTGGTTCCGGCCCTACGCCCCCGGCGTGTGGTGGGGCATGGAAATCTATCCCCTTCAGATCACCCTGTTCCGCCCCGTCACGCCTCCGGAAGTTCAGGCAGAAGGGGTCCATCTGCATCCCTCTTTCAGCAGCCTTTACACACCGGTGAAGGTACTAATGCGGGACGAAGAGGGGGATGGGGATCCGGACTTCTGGGTGCTTCTCGTGACCACCACCCGGATGCCGGACAGCCTCCGGGGGCGGGGGCTTCTGATCCTCCGGAACATGCACCGGGAGCTGACTGTCTGGAAGGATTCCGTTAGGCATGGAGACCCCCCCTTTTGGCCACCTTCCCGGGTCCGGGCACGCCTGCGGGAGGTGGAGGTGGCCCTCTATTTCGGCCAGATCCTCTGGCCGGAAGAGTGGTCCAGATGGTGGCAGGAGCGGAGGCGTCTGCTTGCCGTGCTCCGGATCCACAAGCGGCTTGAGGATTTCGCGGATCGGGCCTTCGGATGGCTTCTCGCGTTCGGCGCCGGCCTGGCCCTCATGTTTTTCCTTGCCTGGGAGGAGCGGCAGAAGCCCCCACCTCCGGCCGAGGCCATCCGGAAACTGCTGGCCGTGAAGTTTTTTCACGACATCAAATATCTCCTGCCGGAATACACGCTGGATGCGGGGACTCTGGCCCATCTGGAGGGGGTGGCCCGGGAAATGACCGAAACCCTGCATCAGGTGGGCGGAGCGTTCCGCCAGGCTGCCTGGCCCTGGCGGTGGTGGCAGCGCACCACCCTTCTGCGGGTCTATGTTTTCCGATTCTGGACCCGGGAATCTTTGCTCCGTCGCTGGATTTCTCCCGCGCGAATGTATCGGTTTCTGCTGGCTTCCCGGAGAACCTGGGGTGAGCTTCTGTCCCGCCCCGGGGTGGTGGAGGACCTTCCCGGCATTCTCCAGGAGGTGGCCTCCCGCATCCGGAACCTGTTCCCCGGTGTGGACCTCGTGCTCCAGATCCGGGGGGCCTTTGAAGCCTCGTGCATGTTTTACACGTCGGACATCCGGATGCTCCAGCGCCTGCTGTTCGCCCTGATGGAGAACGCCGCGGAGGCCGGGGCGCGGACCATCCGGGTGGAGGCGGTGCAGACCGAAGATGGGCTGGAGCTCACCATCACGGACGATGGATCGGGACTGGCGCCGGAGCTCCAGGCCCTTTCCTCCCGGGAGCGGGTGCGCATGATTTTCTCCTCGGGCTTCTCTGCCCGGAAGGGCGAGGGGCACCATCAGGGTCGGGGGCTCTCCGAGGAGATGCTCATGTGGATGGAAGAGCGGGGAGAGATCTGGATTGAACCCCGGGAAGATGCTCCGGGGACCCAGGTGGTCCTCCTTTTCCGGTATTGCCGATCAGGAACAAAAAACCAGGGAGGTGTTTGATGGCACGGCCCCGGATTTATGTCCTGGACGACGAGCCCACCCTGCCGCGTCTGGTGCAGGAGATTCTGCCCCACGCTTCTGTGGAGCATTATCTGGCTGGAGAAATGATGATCCGGGCGATGGAGCGGAGCTGGCCAGACGCGGTGGTGTGCGATCTGGCGGTGAATCGTCCCCGGGAGGGGTTTGAAGTCCTCCAGACCATCTTCACCCGGTGGGCACGACGCAAGCTTTTCGCACTGCTTGTGACCCGATATTTCTCGCCGGATCTGTGGAAAGCGGTTCACCGCTGGGGCGTGGATGCGCTGGACGTGTCGGACCTGAGCCTGGATGGCGCCCGGGAAAAACTCCGTCGTGCCCTGGCCCGGTTCATCCCGGAGACCTGGGAGTTTCAGCAGCATCTGATGGAGGTGTATGAGGAAGAGGGGTTCATCGCCCGCGCGCCCCGGATGCTGGATCTCCTGGTCCAGCTGGAGCAGTGGAAGGATCGGGATCATCCCATTGTGCTGATGGGAGAGACCGGGGTGGGCAAATCCTTCCTGGCCCGCATTCTGGCCCGCAGGTCCCGGACCGGTGAGTTCCTTCAGGTGAGCGGTCCCCGGCTTGCGGCGGACGTGGCTCTGTTCCCTGTGGAATTTTTCGGGGAAGAACCGGGGCCCCATGCCACCCGGACAGATCGGGCGCGGAAAGGGTATGTGGAGATGGTGGAGGAGGGGACGCTGATTCTGGACGAATTCAGCGCGCTTCCGTCGTCCATCCAGGCGATGTTGCTGCGCCTGGTGGAGGAGCGCCGTTTTGAAAAGCCCGGATCCGGCCGGGACCATCTTTTTCTCGGGCGCCTCATCCTCATCACGAGCGATCACCCCGATCGGATGGCGGCGGAGGGCAGGCTCCGGGCGGACCTCTGGAGCCGGCTGCGGAGTTATGCGGTGGAGATCCCGCCCCTCCGGGAACGCCCGGAGGATGTGGAGCGATTTCTCTTCCTCCACGGGAAGCATCTCACATGGAACCCCGCGGCCCGGGAATTTCTGCTCCATCAATACACCCACCCCTTCAACTTCCGGGGGTTGCGGCATCTGGTGGAGCGGCTCACCCTGGAAGGGGTGACCCACGTCGGCCAGGACGACGTGCTCCGGGTGCTGGGCGGTCAGGAAATCTTTTCCGCCCCGGCCGAAACTCCGGCGCCGCCGGAGGGGAACTTTGTGGAGCAGCTCATCGCGTGGATGGTCCGGGAAAGCCTCACGGTGGACAGTCTGAAAACGCTGCTCGTGCGGTATCTGGAGGACACCCGGGGGACCTTTGACCGCAACCCCGCTCTTTATCGCAAGCTGGGCATCTCCCGCTCGGCCTATTACCGCCACCGCCAGCAGAACAAAACGCCGGCAGGGTGAGGGATGCGTTGAATCTTCCGGAGGGCGTCCGTACAATTGAGGTGGCATGAAAGGCTCAATACCTCGGGAAGTTCACGTCGTTGCCCGCAGGATTATCCAGGAGGAGGTGGAACGTGCGGGCCTTCGTGTGGCCAGAATCTTTCTTTTTGGAAGCCGTGTCCGCGGGAATGCCGATCAGAGAAGTGACTGGGACTTTTATGTTGTGGTACGTCCCGCCGCACCTGCCCGGCAGCGATGGGACATTGCGGATCGAATCAGTGAGCGCCTGGCGGAAGTGGGAATCTGGGCAGATGTCTTTGTTCAGAACGAAGAAGCTGTGCGGAAGCGAAAAAACAATCCAGGTTATCTAACCTTTTATGTGCTTCGCGAGGGTGTGGAGCTGTGAACGAAGACGCCGTACGCCTCTGGATTCAGAAGGCCACCTGATTCTTTCAAAAAACCCGAACCTGCCCATATCCTGCCTTTCATCAGTACGGAAAGTCCGATCCTGCCCGGCGAAAGGAGGGCCGAACATACCGGAGACCCTGGCATAGTATAATCCTGCAAGGATGGCCCCGTTTCACAAAGTCCTTATGGTCTCTCTGCGGCGTTCAAACCCGTGCCGGAGCGGATGCGCACCCATACGGTTATACAACGAACAGACATTCATCAGGATCTGCTGGGATATCCCGTTTTCGCACGTTCAGGATACCGTACGGACCCGATTCATCCAGCCGTCCACTGCTCCCGTTGATTTCCCGGATTCCCCCGAAAGACATGAGGGAAGACGCCGCCTCCTGACCATTCGGGAGGGATGGGGTATAATGGGGCCATACCGGAACCGTGAAGATACGGGAACGTCGGGAAAGTTCGCGAGGGAAGGGAGGTGTGGAGGATGCGTTTTGCCTATGACGTGATCGTGGT
>WFYF01000034.1 GCA_015490255.1 Caldifarciminota bacterium | reverse complement strand
GTCTTGCAGAAGCCTATGCCGAAGTCTGGATCCCGGAGACCCTGGTTTCTGATCTTCCCGACGCCCTGAGGAAGCGCGTTCAGGTATACACACCTTCCTCGCAATCCCTTTCCCGTTTCGCTCATCCGAAGGATCGTTCACGGGTGGTGCTCTATTTTTCCCCGGCGTCGGATGCGTGGCTGGAAAGTCTCCTCGCCTCCGTTGACGCGGTGGTGATTGTGGCCTCCGATCTCCTTCCTTTTGAAACCGTGATTTCCTGGCAGGATCAAATGGAACAGACGGAAACCCTGTTGCTCGGGTGGTTTATTGTTGCCGAAGGCGAGGCACGGCTTCGTTGAGGGAAGCCACACGGAGGCGAACGGAGACCGCAACGTAAAGCACCCAGATCACGGTTGAGGTTCCCGCGACGTTGAAAATGGTTCGTTCTGCAAACGTATAGAGGGTGAGAAAGACCCAGAGGGCAAGAACCCACGCGGACCGCACAGACAGAGAAAGCCAGCCCGTCCGCAGCCAGTGCAGAACAAACAGACCCACGGCGATCGCCCCCCCGCTCAACCACAGCTCCAGGAGGCCGTTGTGGGAATGGGTGGGGATCCACACGCCGGGAAAATGCCGCCACACGTCCAGAAGAGCAGCCCCTTCTCCGGACCAGAAGGCTTCAAAACCATAGCCTGTCCAGAATCGTTTCTGAATGCTTTTCCACACCAGAAACCAGATCAGGGTTCTTCCCGTGAGAGAGGGATCTCTTCCCATAAGCTGCAGGATCTGGGGGAGATGCTTCCAGGTCCAGATTCCCAGTCCTCCGAAAACCACAACGCCGGAGAGGAGCAGTCCCACCTTTTTCCACCCCCGACTGGCCACGAGACGTGGCAGATAGGGAGCGAGAAGAAAAAGCAACACGGTGACGGCCTGGGCCGCACGGGAATAGGAGAACCAGAGAAGGGCTCCGCCACCGATGGCGTAAAGGAATCGTTCCACCCTGGAAAAAGCGGTGGGGGCATAGAGCCAGAACAGGAAACCGAGGGCAACGATCATCCCAAGACTGTTTTTGTGAACAAATGCCCCGCTCCACACCTCTCCCCGGGGTTCAATGTATCGCCCCATTCCAGGAAGCAGCAACGCCATCATCAGGCTCAGCAGCATGGCGATCCAGACAAATCGCCCGGCAAGTTTTGCCATTTCATCCAGAGAATATCGCGTTCCCAGATAGAGTCCAAAGAGCGTGGTGCCCGTGAGCCCGGCAAAACGCACAAGGGTCATGGAGGGGACGGAAGACCAGAGGAGGGAAACATACAGCCAGCCCACCATCAGAAGGAAATCCAGATTCTGTCGCAGACAACGAAGGATCCTGTCCCGATGAAGGATGGCCAGAACCACCGAGAGGCCATAACCGGAAACCGTCACAATCCGAATGGAGGGATCCACCGCCTCCACGCCCCGGGCAATACTGCCCATGGCGACGTCCCGGGTGAAGAAATTCACATAGAGCACGCGGCCCAGGATCAGAAGGATGAGGACGGAGAGCCATTCTTCAACCTGTCGGCCCAAGCCGGAATACAGCGCGAGCTTTTTTCGCAGGGTCTTTGAGGGACGGGGGGATGTCCTGATCTCCTCACCCGGACGATTCATGATTCCTCCCCGAAGAGTGCCGTCAGGTATTGCCGGACCATGGTTTCAAGAGAAAACACGCGGGATCGCTGTTGCGCTTGAAGGCCCAGGGTTTTTGCCTCTTCCGGGTGCCGGTGAAACCAGGACAGAATGGACACGATCTCGTCAATATCCTGTGGCGAGAAATAGCGGATGGTGTTGCCGGCGACTTCGTGGAACACCGGAAGGTCGCTTGCCGCTATGGGACATCCGGAGCGCATCGCCTCCACGAGGACGAAGGAAAACCCCTCATCCAGCGAAGGGAGAACGAAAACATCCAGAGCGGCATAGAACGGTGCAAGCAGGTCTCGTGGAAACGTCCCGAGAAAATACACGCGGGAATCCAGGCCCAGGGTATGGGTCAGGGTGCGAAGGGCCTCTTCTTCGGGTCCCTTCCCTGCAAGGGCGAGCACGGCGTTGGGTATGTCCAGACGGGCCAGGGCCCGAATCAACGCCTGCTGATTTTTGTTTTTGTCCATTCGCCCGACGTGGCCCACAATCCATGCATCCTGGGGTAGCCCCAGCTGTTTGCGCGCTTCTTCTTTGCCTAAATCCGAAGGCGCAAATTCGGTTCCATTATACACCACCACACTCCGCCTGAGATAAGGATGGGGCACGCTGCGGTAACCTTCTTGAACCGCATGGGAAACAAACACATTGGCTGTATAAACCCCGAGCGTGCCCCACAGGATGTCCAGAAAGTCGGCGATCCGGGGTGTGAGATCCCGTGTGTTTCGCTGGGTGGCAAGCCGGTGGCGCACGCCGGCAAGAAAAGCAAGGGGCTGAACCAGCACGTTGGCGTAGTAGGTGTAGGTAATGATTCCCGCAGGTTTTGCTTTGCGGAGGGCTCTGAAAACCCGCCACAGGAGAGAAAGAATTTCCACAGGACCGGAAGGGCGGTGAGGGGAAAAGGTCCTCACGTACGGAACGTTCTCAAATGCAGGCTGTTTCGTATAGAGGAACCATACCTCGGCGTCATACCCCATTTCTCTGAGTTTCCGGGAAACCTCCACGGCCGCGTTCTGGGCGCCTTCGGGGGCCATCTGGGTGACCACGTTCAGGATCCGCTTACGGGACGCTGTGGAACGCATGGGTCAGGGTAACTTCATACAAGTCTTCCAGCGCTTTCGCCTGATCCCGGATATCAAAACGGGAGACAACCCACTGACGGGCGGTCTCTCCCATACGGTGCCGGAGATCTGGATAGAGAAGGAGCTTCCGCAACGCCCGGGTTAGGCCCTCCACATCGCCGGGAGGGACCAGGAAGCCCGTTTCACCCTGTCGGACCACTTCCGGAATCCCGCCGGTGGAAAAGGTCACCACGGGACAACCGCAGGCCTGCGCTTCCAGAAAAACCATCCCGAAGGATTCCGCCTGTCCGGTTGCAACCGGAACGGAGGGCATGGAGAACACCCAGGCTTTCTGCATCTCCCGCCTCACCACCTCGGGCGGCTGCACCCCCAGAAAGCGGACCCGGTCGGGGAGATGCTTCTCCGCCCATGCTTCAAGCCGGGGGCGTTCCGGCCCCTCTCCCACCATCACGACATGCAGATCGGGGAACTCCGTCATCAGGCGGCGCGCCGCTTCAAGAAGCAGATGGGGTCCCTTGAGCGCGACAAGCCGACCCACGAACAGGATGCGGCCGGGGACCACGGCTTCAGGTTCCGGGGTGAAAAACCGGGTGTCCACACCGTGGGGAAGGAGCAGAAGTTTGTCTTCCGGGTATCCACGCTCCAGGGCGACATTCCAGAGAAAGCGGGATGGAACGATAAACCGGTGGGCCTGCCGGAACAGGCGTTTCTTCCGAAAGAGATACAGGCGATGGGTGGGATAGGAAGAACGGAGAACATGGCTTTCTTTCATCGTGATGTCCGAACCCAGGAGACTCACGACGAGGGGGATCCGGAGGCGACGCGCCAGAGGAAGGGAGAGCACGCCGTCAGGGGCGAAATGGGCGTGGATCAACACAGGTTGATGGTGCCGGAGCCAGGTTATGGCATCGGAGGGAAGGCGTCCGAACAATTTGAACAGCGCCTCGCGCAGGCTTTTCCCCGATCGCTGCAACGTGAAGACATGATCCGCGGGGAAAGCCGAGCTTTGCACTGCACCTCCCTGTGAGGCAAATTTGGAGCCGAAAAACACGGGTTCAAAGGACCGGATCCATGGATAGGGGCGATACACAAACGTTTCGCTCACCGCAAACAGGTGATCCCGAAACACAAGGACTTTCTTCCGCTTATGCATGGTTTTCCGCCCACGCCAGGAAACGGCCGCACTGGACTGCGCTTAATTGTACAGGAAGACCTCCAGACCTTCCCCGCCCGAAGGGCGAGCAGGGTCCTCACCAGACCACAACTTTGCGGATGATCCGGGTGGAAGGATTCGCCTTCATCCGAACCACCATCCAGTAAACCCGGCCTTCCAGGGATTCTGCACAGGGCCCCCCACTCCCCGAAAACACCGCCGCATTTCCTTGTTCACATGTTCCAGCAAATTCGTGCTCCGCAAGGTTTTTCGCAGAGTCTCGGGATAGGCGAAATACGCCAGAAGCTCCAGCATGGTTCTCCCAGCGGAATACCACCCCCGGAAATCGCCTCCTCCACCGCTTCCGGAACTCCCTGAAGGCCTCTAAGGCTTCCTCCACTCAATGAAAATGCGGGGGACATCCCTTACAATCACAGTCCCATGGACCCGGTTACCTCTCCGTTTCCGCGCATCCGCGTTCTGGGCGTAACGGTGGACCTCCTCACCCTGGAGGACCTCCAGGCGGAGGTGGTCCGGGGAATGGAAACATCTCGCCCCTATATCATCGCCAATCATAACCTTCACAGCGTCTATCTCTTTCACCATATTCCCCGTTTCCGGGAGTTTTACCGCCGGGCTGACCGCATCCATATTGATGGTATGCCTCTTGTATGGTTCGCACGTTTGAAAGGGTATCCAGCCCGGCGTGAACACCGGGTGACCTACGCTGACTGGGTCCACCCCCTCATGAACCTGGCTGTGTCCCACGGATTCCGGGTCTTCCACCTGGGAGGACGTCCCGGCGTGGGGGAGAAAGCAGCGCAAAAACTGGTCGCACAGCACCCCGGACTCCAGATCCGGACCTATCACGGGTACTTTGACCCCACAGGAGAAGAAAACGAAAAAGTTCTGGACCTGATCCACGCGTTCCGTCCCCACATCCTGATGGTGGGCATGGGCATGCCCCGTCAGGAACTCTGGGTGCTGGACAATTTGCACCGGCTCCCTCCAGCTGTGATCCTTCCCTCGGGGGCCTGCATGGATTATGTGGCCGGTGTGGTCCCCACCCCGCCCCGGTGGGCGGGGAAAGTCGGGCTGGAATGGTTTTTTCGCCTCCTTGCCGAACCCCGTCGGCTCTGGCGGCGGTATGTGCTTGAACCTCTCGCCCTCCTTCCGTTGATCCTCCGGGATCTCCGCAACCGCCCACAATAAGACCGGAAGTTGCCCGGTTCCGGCGCAGGGCGTATAATTTAGCCATGAATCCCGTGAGAGACATGCTTCTCTGGGCATCCCAGAACCGCAGGCTCCGGAATATGGTGAGCCGGGGTGGTGCGTTCGCCCGTCTTGCGCGGCGGTTTGTGGCCGGAGAGGACGAAGAGGAGGCCCTGGC
>WFYF01000033.1 GCA_015490255.1 Caldifarciminota bacterium | reverse complement strand
GAGATGTGTATAAGAGACAGGCTCCGGGACCGTTCGGGGGTGGAAAGCGGCCTGTTTCCAGCGTACCGGCTTTCTCCCTCGGATGTGGTGGTCACGGGCGATTCTGCGGCTTTTCGGAGCCGGTGGGAGAGGTGCGCACCAGACTCCGGTCATATCCCGGCGCCTCATCGTATCCCACGCTGTCCATCACCACGCTCCCCGGGAACACCAGCATCAGGGCCTCTGAGGTGTTGTTGAGCACCGGCATCTTCCCGCCTTCCGGAACCAGCACAGGGGCTTCTCCCCACCGGCTCCGAAAAGCCGCAGAATCGCCCGTGACCACCACCACATCCGAGGGAGAAAGCCGGTACGCCGGAAACAGGCCGCTTTCCACCCCCGAACGGTCCCGGAGCACCGCACCGGCAAGGTCCACGGTATCCGGCGTGAGGTTGGCAAGCTCCACCCACTCCACCGTCCCGTCCGGAAGGATCTCCGAAATGCGAACCCCTTCGGTAGGGGAAGGAAAATACACGGCAGTTTCCCGGACCGCCTCCTCCCTCCGGAGGATCACCTTCCCTGCGGCCCAGGGCTGGACCTCTGTGAGGGGGAGGATAAGTTCCACCGTATCCAGGGGATTGAGGCTCGCGGAGTCCTCCGCCACCACAGCCCACCGCACCTCAAGGGCGACCCGCACGGTCCCCCCGGTGTATCCCCGCTCCATCACCCGCACCACCAGGCTGCCTCTGACCGCGAAATCCACGATCACGGGGTCCACCTCCCGGGAGACCGTGTTCCATCCCCCCGGAGAGAGGCTGTCCGAGACCATCCAGACCGTCTCGTCAAGGCTCCACCGCTCCAGTGACCGGCCCTCGGGGGCATCCAGCGGCCCCACCCGGTCCACCTCTCCCCCCGGATCCAGGAGGCGCAGGGTGTCCACGGAAGACAGGCCGTTCCCGAGATCCGTGTCCAGCACTCCCAGGACCACCACACCCGGCTCCACCGGCAGGAGGGGGTGGGTCTGGCATGCGGGAGATGCGTATTCTGGATCCAGCACCAGGGCGAAACTCCGGGGCGGGATCTCCGTGGTTCCGAGCATCACATTGTGGAATTGAAGGATGGTGTTGTCGGGAAAAGGCACCAGGCTGTCGGTTTCGGCGTTGTCTGCAAGATGATAGTCTGAAGCGTCCACCGCGAGGGAGCAGGTGTTGAACAGCTCCACATATTCCCGGCAATCCCCCGCGCTCCCCGCGCCGCTTTCCGGCCCCACGGGATTGGGATACACTTCCGACAGGACCAGGCAGGCGGCAATCAGGAGGAACGTCATGCTCTCACGATGGAAACCTGGCGGATCAGGTGGTCCACGATCCGCACCGCGGCATCCGGCCGGCCCAGGGTGGCGGCACGCTCCCGGAGACGGCCGTGCCAGTCCGGATCCCGGGCCAGGAGTTCCACCAGCCGGGGAAGCTCCTCTTTTTTCTTCAGATAATACCCCGCACCGTGGCGCTGGACGAAATGGGCGTTCCCCTGCTCCTGTCCGGGCATGGGATGCACAAACAGCAGGGGTTTCCCCAGAGCCAGCGCTTCGGCCACCGTGAGGCCCCCTCCCTTGGTGATCAGAAGGTCTGCAGCCTGCATAAACCGGGCGATGTCTTCCCGAAACCCATAGACCTTTCCTGGAAGCCGGTGCCGTGCCAGAGCCTCCTCCACCCGCCTCCGGAGATCCCGGTTTTTCCCCGTGATGAACAGCCACTGCACCGGTGCGGTGATTTTCTGAAAATACGGAAAGAATCGTTCCACAGGCGTGACCCCCAGAGCGCCCGCCAGAAAGAGCACGGTGAACCGCTCTGGATCCAGACCCAGTTCGCGGCGAAGGTCCCGGGGGTCGTCCCGGCGCGCTTCCCGAAACATCCGCCGCACCGGAATCCCCCAGTCCACGATGCGTTCCGGCGCCACGCCCATCCGGACATAGGCCTCCCGGGTCTCGGAGGCCCCAACCACGTAAAGATCCGTCCCGGGGTTCACCCAGGCGGGATGGGCCTCATAATCCGTGATCACCGTGACCAGGTGGGGAGAAAAACGTCTCCGCCTCTTGAGAAAACTCACCACGTCGCCCCCGAAGAGATGGGTGGACACCACCCCACGGGGCTGGAGTTCCTGGAGGGCCTCCCCGATCCGCCGGCTGCGGAATCCCACGATCCAGATCCTGACCGACGCGGGCACAAACCGGCCGAGCACATACACCCCCAGCCACAGGTAGTGGCCCCAGTCGGCCAGCTCCCGGTAAAACCGGGCCGCCCACGCTTCCATCCGGGAATATTCCGTGGAATCCAGCGTTCGGACCGGAACGCCTCGTTCTTCAAGGGCCTCCTCCAGGGCCCGGGCGGCCATGCGGTGGCCGCTTCCATAGGCCGCTGTGAGCACCACCACCTGCGGACGTTCGCTCGTCATCGCACCAGAAACATCCGGCGGGTCCGGGCATCGGGACCCACCAGCACCGCCCAGTAAACCCCCCGGCTCAGGCTTCCCGGCGCGGTCCAGACGATCTCGCCCCGACCCACCCGGAGCACCAGACCGGTGATGCGGGCGACAGGTTTGCCGTCCAGCCGGAAGATGTACAGCCGTGCCAGACGGGGAGCGTCCGAGCGGTAGGGGAACACCACCCGTACCGGCCGGTCCCCGGGAACCGGATGGGGATAGGGCACCTCCAGCGCCAGGGTGGGAAGGGACGAGGCCGGTGCTCCCTGCAGGGCCGGCCAGGCCTGAACGATGCCCCATCCCGTAACCGGGTTGGGCGTGGTGAATCCTTCCACCTGACGGGCAGTCTGGAGCAGCCGTTCACGCAGCTCCAGAGCCGTGAGTTCCGGCCGGGCCTCCATCACCAGGGCCGCCACCCCAGCGGTGAGGGCGGTGGCAACCGAGGTCCCCGAGATGGTGAGGTTACCCTCCGGTCCAGGAACCGTGGCCGTGTAAGGCGCCAGGAGTTCGGGTTTGATCCGTCCGTCAGCCGTGGGCCCCAGCCCCATGTTCAGTACGGGCCGATCGTTTCCGTCCACCCCGCCCACCGCCACAATATCCCGGGCGTCTGCCGGTGCCACCAGGCTGGTGTCCCCTTCCGGAGGGAGGGATTCATGGGGGATGTTGCCCATGGCGGTCACCACCAGCAGGTTGAAGGTCCGTGCCGCTGCGGAGGCCGCCCGGCTGGAAACCGGCGTGATCCCGTTCATGTCGGAAGGGCCATACCAGCTTCCAGAGGAAGCCCGTCCATACCCCAGGGAGCTGGAAACGATCCGGGCCCGCCAGGCGGCGGCCCAGAAGAGCCCCGCCACCCAGAAATCTTCCTCCACCTGATGCTCAAAATCCTCAGTGGCTCGCTCCGTCCGGGCCAGGACCACCTCCACTCCGGGGGCCACTCCCACCCATGTCCCGGGGGCATATCCGGCGATGAGGGACAGCATCCGGCTTCCGTGCTGTGTGATTCCGGGTTCTGGTGTCACGTCCGGATCTCCCCGCCGGCGCAGCCACCACCGCCCGCCCCGCCGGAGGGCTTTGTCTGCCTGTCCATAGAGCAGCGTATCCACGCCTCCGGGCGTCAGAGCAACCAGGGCCACCGGTGTGGCCACGGCCACGGTATCCCCCGCAAGCCCCACAGGTCGGCCCGCCACCGGCCCGCGGTCCACACCAGCCACCCGGAGGATGCCGTTCTGAACATAGGCATACGCCGGACCGGCGCACACCAGGTGTTCCACGCCGCGGAGCACGGCATCCTGAACGCTTCCCGCAAAAATCACCAGGCTGTCCCCGGAAAGCACCCGGGTGGTCTCCCCCACGCAGGCGCTCCGGATTGCCGGG
>WFYF01000032.1 GCA_015490255.1 Caldifarciminota bacterium | reverse complement strand
GTATCCAGAATTTCCCGGGCCACTTCGGGACTCCCTTCCAGCAGGGCCGCTTCCGCCAGCCCCAGGAGGGCCTTTTCCCGAAGGGGGCTGTCCGGGAACACCCCGAGGAGCTCCCGGAAGCGCCGGCGGGAACGATCGTAATCCCCCAGGCGGAGATAGGAGACACCAAGCATATACAGGGCATCGTCCACATAAGGTGTGTTGGGGAAATACCGGATCACCACCACGCACTTTTCAATCACCTTGTTGTATTGATCCCGGAGGGTGGGAGAGAAGCCTTCCCGGAGATACCGGGCCTCGGCTTCCCGGAAGATCGTGCGGGCGTTGTAAAAGGTGTTGAAATAAGCCCGAAACCGCGCACAGGAAACTCCGGCGAGAAACACCAGGAATCCCAGGCGGGCCTTCATGAGCCGGGGCCTTCTTCCGGAAGAGGCCGCACCACCAGCGTCATGCCCCGCACATCCACCACTTCCACCGCCTTTCCTGGAGGGATCTCTTCCCTGCTCACCGCGTTCCAGAGTTCACCGTGGATAAAAACCTTTCCCCCTTTGGGAGAAACCGCCGTCCGGGCCTCTCCCCGTTCCCCCAGCAACCCTTCCATGCCGGTCACCACCTTCCGCCGCTGGGCAGCCAGGGCTTTGGCCACCAGAAACAGGAAGAACCCGGCCGTGAGAAGCAGGGAGAACAGGATCAGGGACAGGGATATCCGGAGGACCGGGACCGCCCGGTCAAACAGGAGCAGGCTTCCGAGCAGGAAGGACACCACCCCGCCGGTGGCCAGCAGGCCGTGGGAGGCGATCTTCACCTCCAGGAGAAACAGGAGCATGGAGAGAAGAATCAGGAGGACCCCGGCGTAGTTCACCGGGAGGATCTGAAAGGCATAGAGGGCCAGGACCAGAGATATGGCGCCGAACACACCCGGAAACAGGGCACCGGGATGGGAGAGTTCAAAAAAGAGGCCATAAAACCCCAGGACCAGGAGCATATACGCCACGTTGGGATCGGCAAGGAGGGCCAGAATTTTCTCCCGAAGGCCCGGCTCCAGCCGGCGCACCCGGGTGGGGTCCACCCGGAGGGTTTCTCCCTCCACCACCCGGCCATTCAGGCTGTCCAGAAGGGCCGGAAAATCCGGGGCAATGAAGTCCACCACACCCAGGTGCAGCGCGGAATCCGCACCCACCGAAAGCCCTTCCCGCACCGCCTTTTCTGCCCAGTCCGCGTTCCTCCCCCGGGCGCGGGCGATGGACCGGATATACGCGGCCGCGTCGTTCATGGCCTTCCGGAGCATCACGGAATCCATTTGCCCCTGCATGGCCACAGGGCTCGCAGCACCGATCCGGGTGGCCGGAGCCATCACGGCCACATGAGCGGCCAGGGTGATAAAGGTGCCCGCCGAAGCGGCTCGGGCGCCCCGGGGGGCCACATACACCACCACGGGGACCTCGCTGTTCAGGAAAGCGTCCACCACCCGGCGCATGGACTCCATGAGCCCGCCGGGAGTGTTGAGCTTCAGCACGAAAACCGCTCCGTCCCGCCTGGCTTCCTCAAGCCCCCGGAGAATGAACTCGGCGGCCACGGGATGGATGGTTCCGTCATAGGTGACCGTCACCACCGGTCGGGCAAGGGCAAACCCCAGAAGCAACGTCAGCATTTCAGGATTCGGGGACCACCAGGAGGATCTCTTCATCTCCCCGGTGGACGCGCTGGGCCCGCACGCCCTTCACCTTCCGGATGGCCCGTTCCGCAATCCGGAGTTCCCGGGGACCCAGCTGGTCAATCCGCATCTCCTGACCGGTCTCCAGCACCCTGCGGGCCACCGCAATGGCCTTGTTGGCGATGAACTTCCGACGACGTTCCAGATACCCCGCAATGTCCAGGGTGATGGGCAGATCCACGCCCTTTTTGCGGAGGATGAGCCGCACCAGATACTGGAGGGCCTCCAGCGTCCTCCCCCGGCTCCCGATCAGGGCGGCATCCATCCCCCGGGTGGTGATGTTCACGTAATACTGTCCCCCCTTGGACCGAACTTCCATCTCAAGAAGTTCGGAGCCCATCCGGGTCAGGATCTCCTGAAGGATCTCTTCCAGACGTTTGAGCTCCTCAATATCCAGATAGAGCCGGACTTTCGCGGGTTTTCCGGAAAGCCCGTCGTTGAGGACCTCAAACCACGCCTCCTCCATGGTGATCCCGGCTTCCTCAATGGCCGCCTTCAGGGCCTCTTCCACGGTGGGTGCCTCTTTATCCAGATAGCGCATGTCAGCCCTCCTTGCTTGCGTAGACGCGACGAATCACGGCCTGTTCCACGGCCGAAAAGATGTTGTACACCATCCAGTACAGCACGATCCCCGCGGGGAAATTGAGAAAGACGAACGTGAAAACCACGCTCATCATCACCCCGATCTGCCGCCCCTGGGGGTTGTCCCGGCTGGAGAGCCAGGCGTTGGCGGCGCTCACGAGTCCCATGACGATGGGCAGGACATAATAGGGGTCCCGCAGGGAAAGGTCCTGGATCCAGAGCACAAAGGGGGCGTTCCGGAGCTCAATCCAGTCCTGCAGGACCTTATAAAGACCATAGAAGACGGGGAGCTGGAAAAGGAGGGGCAGACATCCGGAGAAGGGATTCACCCCGGCCTGACGATAGAGTTTCATCACCTCCTGATTCAGACGCTGGGGGTCACCGGCGTATTTTTTCTGAAGGGCCTTGAGCCGGGGCTGGAGGTCCTGCATCTTCTTCATGGCCACGATGCTCCGGAAGGTGAGGGGGGCGAAGACAAGCTTCATCAGGAGGGCAAACACCACGATCACCCAGCCATAGTTGGGGATCCCCTGGTGGAGGAGGCGCAAAGCCCACAGGATGAAACGGGTGAAGGGGGCAATGAGCGGATTGCCATAGTCAAAGAGTTTTTCCAGGCCATATCCCACAGACGCCAGGGTGTGGGGCTCAATCGGGCCGGTATACAGCACAATCTGATGCCTGCCTTCCGGAAATTCCGCCCGGACGGACACGGCGAGGGAAGAATCGTCCTCCAGCCGTGCGGAGAGACGTTCCCAGGTGCGGGCGGTGTCCACCACCGCCACCGCAAAGAACTTTGTGCGGAGGGCCCACCAGTACACCTCATCCAGGGCTTTCCGGTAACCTTTTTTCAGGTCCTTATGCTTACGGGTGATGAGCTTTTCATCAGAAAGCAGAACCAGTTTCAGGTGGCGGGTTTCATCCTGGAGATCCGGTTCGCTGGGACGAATGCCGTGGGGCAGCTCCAGCGCAAAGGGGACGGGAACCGTAAATTCCAGAGAAAGGGTATAGGGTCCGGTCCGCACCACCCGGAGGCTTCCCACCGTTGCCTCCGCCGAGTCCTGGAGCAAGAAGATGACGGGACCGTCCGTCAGGGTGGTTTCAGGAAGGGGCGTGGTCCACCGGTATCCGGGAACCGGCAGGGTGAGGAGCGCGCGTTCCGGATGGTTGAGGGCAAGGGGCTCCCCACTGCGTTCCCGGTATCGGGTGAGGGTCACCCGGAGGAGGCTTCCGTCATCGGCGAAGGTATAGGTTCCTTCCGGGACCTCCAGCATCACCCGGGGCCGTCGGGAAAGCGCTGACGGGTGAAGGGTGTCTGCCGCGACCGGACCTCCGGGTGCAAGACGCTGTTCCGAGGCCACGGTATCGGCGGCGGTCTCGTCGGCCTCCTGCGGGGGGGGAGGAGGGAAGAACTTCTGGAACAGCAGCAGAATTCCGAGAGAAAGCAGGAAAGCCACAAGCAGATTGCGGGTATCGCTTCGGCGGTTCATCCCCGATTTGCCTCCTTTGGTGGGACCGGATCAAACCCTCCAGGATGGAAGGGGTGACAGCGCAGAACCCTCCGGAAAGCCAGCCAGGACCCCTTCAGGGCGCCATGAATCTCCAGGGCTTCCACCGCATAGGCTGAACAGGTTGGGGTGAAGCGGCAGGAGGGAGGAAAGAGGGGCGAGATCAGCGCCTGATAGCCCCGGATCAGCCCGATGAGGACGCGGGAAACAGGCGAGCCAGCGCCTCTTTCAGCGTCTGAACCAGTTCCTGCCAGCGGGCTTCCAGAATGGGCGGACGGGCCATCAAAACGTACCAGCCGGGGGAAAACCAGGTTTTGTGCAGGCGATAAAGCTCCCGGAGTCTGCGGCGCGCCCGATTCCTGCGGGGTTTGTTGGGAAACCGGCGACTGGCGGCCACCCCCACGCGGCGGGTGCGGGCCGGGAGATAGTAAACGACGAAATACGGTGTGGAAACCCATCGGCCTTCCTGCAAAACCTGCGAAAACTCCGCAGACGTCCGAAGGCGTTCGGCCTTTGGAAAACGCCCATCAGTGGGTGAGGCGTTTCCGTCCCTTGGCACGGCGCCGCCTGATGACCGCACGTCCGCCCCGGGTGCGCATCCTTGCGCGGAATCCGTGGACCCGTTTCCGGTGAATGCGTGACGGCTGATACGTTCGCTTCATCTTTGCTCCATGGTGGGCGGTGGAGGACTCGAACCTCCGACCTCTTGCATGTCAAGCAAGCGCTCTAACCGCCTGAGCTAACCGCCCACCTGCAAAAGGATAACAACCCCTCCGCGGGGATGGTGCTCGGATTCATGGTGGGCGGTGGAGGACTCGAACCTCCGACCTCTGGTATGTGAAACCAGCGCTCTAACCAGCTGAGCTAACCGCCCACCTGCGCGAAGGGTATTATACGCACCCTCGCCAGGACTTTCAAGCCCGCGGGTGACCTCCAGACTTCAGGGAGACAGTTCGTTTGAAAGGGCGTATAATACGCCGAAAACCGAAACCAAGGAAGGAGGAAAGACGGATGGGCAAAGGGAAGATCCGTGTGGCTATCATCGGTGTGGGGAACTGCGCATCCAGTCTGGTTCAGGGTGTGCACTATTACCGAAACGCCAGGCCGGACGACTTCATTCCCGGAATCATGCACGTGGATTTCGGGGGCTATCACATCAGCGACATTGAGTTCGTCGCCGCCTTTGACATTGATCAGCGGAAAGTCGGAAAAGATCTCTCCGAGGCCATTTTCGCCCCCCCCAACAACACCTATAAGTTTGCCGACGTCCCCAAGCTCAACGCCAAGGTCTATCGTGGGATGACCCATGACGGCATCGGGAAATACCTGGCGGACGTGATCATCAAGGCCCCCGGCCCGACGGACGACGTGATCAAGATCCTGCGGGATGAAGGGGTGGACGTGGTGGTGAACTTTCTCCCCGTGGGGAGCGAGGAGGCCACGAAATGGTATGTGGAGCAGGTGCTCCAGGCAGGGGCGGCCTTCGTGAACGGCATCCCCGTGTTTATCGCCACCTCGCCCTACTGGAGCAAGCGCTTTGAGGAGGCCGGTCTGCCCCTCATCGGGGACGACATCAAATCCCAGGTGGGGGCCACCATCCTCCACCGGACCCTGGCCCAGCTCTTCATTGATCGGGGGGTGAAGCTGGAGCGCACCTATCAGATCAACTTCGGCGGCAACACGGACTTCCTGAACATGCTGGAGCGGGAGCGCCTGCACTCCAAGAAAATCTCCAAGACCCAGGCGGTCACCAGCCTTCTCCCCTACGATCTCGGAGAGGAGAACGTCCACGTGGGCCCCTCGGACTATATCCCCTGGCTGAAGGACCGGAAGTGGTGCTATATCCGGATGGAAGGCCGGACCTTCGGGGATGTGCCCCTCAACGTGGAGTGCAAACTGGAGGTGTGGGACTCCCCCAACTCTGCAGGGGTGATGATTGACGCCGTCCGGGCGGCCAAGATCGCGAAAGACGCCGGACTGGCCGGTCCCATCGTGGAGCCTTCCGCCT
>WFYF01000031.1 GCA_015490255.1 Caldifarciminota bacterium | reverse complement strand
CCTCCAGAAAGTCCGGGTTTTCGGATGCCGGCTCAAGCGGCACGCGCCGCCCCGGGGTTTCCAGAAAACCGCCCCGGGCACGGGTGAACCGCACCCGCACCGCCGCGGTGTCCGGAGAGGGATAAAAGAGATAGGGCCCCAGGTCCAGCCCGGGGCCCAGACGTTTTCCGTCCCAGGAAAAAGCATACCACCGGGAGTGAAGGCGCTCCCCGTTTTCCCGGGTGGCCGCCACCTGAAGCCGGTAATGCCCCGGAGGGAGGGCAAACCGCAGGGTCAGGGTGTCGGAGATTCGGTTTTCCCGGTCCCAGAACTCCCAGGCTGCATCCTCCCGGAAAGGAAGGTACGTCCGGGAACGGAGGAGGGTGTCCACCGGGTCCACGAAGACCTGAAACTGGCGAAGGGGCTCGTCCGATCCCACCCGCACTTCCAGGGATTCCCCCACCGCGGTGAGGTGGGGGATCAGATAGGGCAGGGCAAAGAGGAGCATCACCATCAGAACTGCCCCGGGTCATACCATGAGGCGAAACCGGGAAGGGACATCTGGATCTGGAGGTTCAGGGCTTTTTCCGCAAAGTCCGCCAGATAGTCCAGATGGGCCTGGAGGGCGGGGTCGGAGGCCTTCCGGGCACCTTCCCGCAGGGTCCGGACCAGAGATTTCAGATGGGCACGGGCCAGCGCCCGGACTTCGGGCGAGGGTGGTGTGGAGAAGCCATTGCTTCCATAAGCCAGCTGCGCAAGTCCCCGGAGATACAGGTCCTGGGCCACCATGAGATGGGGCGGAAGGTCCGAAAGATCGCCAAAAAGGTGCCGCTCCACCCGGTCCATCACCTCGTCGGGTGTGAGGGGATCCGGGGTGATATAGCGATAGGTCACCAGGCGGTTCATCCGGGCGGGGTGGAAAAGTTCTGACAGGTAATAGGTGTATATCGTTCCCAGGCTTCTCATGGGCGAAAACTCATAGGGAGGTTCCATGGGGCGGGCCCAGGTGTCAAAGAAGTTCGGGGCCATGTTCAGAAGCCGATTTCCGGCAAGCTCGGGAAGTTCCCGGGGGAAGATCCCCTTGAGGATCTCTTCCAGAGCCTCCCGCTGCAACGCTGCCGGAACGGGACGGAAGGGCGGAAGGCCGTCTTCCGGCTTCACCCGGTCCATCCGCAGCCCCCCGATGTATTTCACCAGCCGGGAATAGGCGTAATACCGGTCGGACCACAGCACACCGAAAGCGATCCGGAGGGCCCGGTAACCTTCCGGCCCCCTGAGGAAGAGTTCCTCCAGCCGGGGAAAGATCTTTTCCGCCACCTTCCGCCGGTTCCGGGCGAACTCCAGGGGATCGGAGGAAAGGTCCCACCGGGCGGTGTAGGGATCCGGCCCGAGGGATCCCGCTTCCTCGTCCGTTCCAAAGGCCAGGGTGGCATCCGTCCGCCGGGCCCAGGTTCGCAGGGTGTCCAGCTCCTTCCAGGGATCCGTCACCATCTCCCGAACGTGCCCCTTCTTCACCTTCACCGGCGCATAGCCATAGTGGATGGCGTGGTAG
This sequence comes from Caldifarciminota bacterium, assembly GCA_015490255.1. Taxonomy (GTDB): domain Bacteria; phylum Hydrothermota; class Hydrothermia; order S141-80; family S141-80; genus S141-80. The sequence continues at coordinate 5,177 of WFYF01000031.1, read as the reverse complement.
TCGTAGGGCCCCAGCGTGGTCATGAAATAATCTCCCTGGGGCGGGTCGGCCATCAGGTTGAGGGGAATATAGTCCATCACCGAGGCGGCTGTTCCGTATTGCCGGGTGAAGGACGAGTCTTTCAGGGATTCAAAAGAATAAACGCTGGAAGCCTTGAAGTTGTGCCGCAGGCCCAGGGTGTGGCCCACCTCGTGGAGGACGATGTCCTTGATGGCGGCGCCAATGTATTCTTCCGGCAGGGGCTCACCGGGGCGGATGCGACCGGTGGCCAGCAGATTCAGATAGGCCATGGCCAGCTGGGTTTTCATCCCCAGCATGAAGGTGCACAGGTGCTCGGTGCCCAGAACTTCCTGGAGTTTCCGGAGTTTTTCAGCTTCCTGCACCAGAGACAGGGGATCCACCGTGGCGTCAAAATCCAGCACCCAGCCCCGGATGAAGCTCCAGTCAAGCAGAATATCCGCATTCAGGATCTCACCGGTGCGGGGATCCACCTGGGAGGGCCCGGTGGCATAGCCCATCCGGTGGGCGAAAGTCCAGCGGATGGTGGAATACCGGATGTCCTCCGGACTCCAGGTGGAGTCCTCCGGAGCGTCCTTCACCACGATGGCGTTTCTGAACCCCGCCTTTTCAAAGGCTTTGTTCCACTCCTCTATGGCCTCCCTCACGTACTTCCGATAGCGCTGCGGGATGGTCCGGTCCAGATAGAACACGATGGGTTTTTTCGGCCGGCTCACCGGAAGGCGGGGATCCTCCGGCTCCAGACGCCACCGCTGGATCATGTGGCGGAAGGGATAGAGAGACGTGTCCCGGGAAAAGTCCTCCACCGTGGTCAGGAAATAGCCCACCCGCTCGTCGGCGAACCGGGGGATCATGGGCTGCTCGGGCAGGGCGAAAAAGGACCACCGCAGGGCCATGGTCACCCGTTTCCGATCCACCAGGGATTCCCCTCCCCACCGGGGCCGGCCGGGAAGACGCAGGGTATAGGTCACGGAGATCTCGGTGTTTTCCGGAAAGTTGAGCACCCGGTCCACGAAGGAGAGGTCCCGGATCACCCCCGGGCTCCCCCCGTCAAAGAGGAAGCGATACCGGGAAAAGTCGGGATAGGAAAGCAGGAAAGACGTGAGATCCACCAGGAGGGCCCCGGTCTCGGAATGTTCGCTCTGGATCTTGAAGCGCCCGATCACCACGTGGCCCACGTTCTCCCGGAGGGCGTGTTCGGCCGCCTTCTCTCCCCCCGCCGTGAACCGGGGATTTTTCCGGACGAGCAGCACATAATCCCCCCGGCGCTCAAACGTGAGGAGCTGGGTCCCGCTGAAGGGAAGTCCTTCCAGGAGGTTCAGATCTCCCACTCCCCGCTCCACGTGCATCACCAGGGCGAAATCTTTTCCCAGGAGATCTTTCGGAACGGCCACGAGCAGAGTCTGGTCGGGCTTCAGATAGGTGGTGAGAAAACCCTCCTGTTCCGTGGCATCCTTGACCGCTTTGGCCCAGGGTTTGTATCGCGAAGGTTTCTCCTTTTTCTTTTCCTTTTGGGTTTCGGCTCTGGGGCGAGGGGGCGGTCCCTCATACACGTAGATGCGCATGCAGCTGGAAAGGAGGAGGAAAAGCACGCCGGAGAACAGGCGCATCATGAAGTCGCCTCCTTCTTTTTCGGGCTGGCCCGGCGCATGGCCGGAATCACCCCATACCGGACCACGTATTTCAGCACCACCTCCAGGGTTTTGAACACCCCTTTGCCCTTTGTGGCCACGGCCGGGATGCTGGGAAAGTGATAGGGGTTCAGGATCCGGTCCAGTTCCGCTGGAGCCAGGGCGTTGGGCAGGTCCTGCTTGTTATATTGCAGCACGATGGGCACCCGGACCAGGCCATAGGATTTCAGCCCTTCAAACAGCTCCACGAGAGAACGCTTGTTCTCCTCCAGACGGTCCATCTGGGAGTCTGCCACAAACACCACACCGTCCGCCCCCCGGAGGACCATCCGCCGGATGGGTTTGAAGAAATACTGCCCGGGAACGGTATAGAGAAACACCCGGGAACGATACCCTTTCACCAGCGGCACCTCAATGGGCAAAAGGTCAAACACCACCGTCATGCCCCGGATGCCTTCAGACTGGGCGAGCTGGCCTTTCGGACCGGGGTAATAGCGGGAAATAAAGAGCACGTTGGTGGTTTTCCCGCTGATCACCGGCCCGTAATACACGATCTTGATCCGGAGTTCCCTGTTCTGCGGAACAACGATCATGACCCCCCTCGCAGGTTCTCAAGCAGACCCCGGATGAGGGCATCCATCCGGGGATCCCGGGAAGGATTGGCCAGATACTGTTCCAGCACCTGGATGGCCCGTCCCGTGTCTCCCCGCGCCGCATACACCTCCGAGAGAATCTGGACCACCTCTGCCGGCGGAGTGCCCTCAAGCCGGAGACCTTCCAGGATCTGGAGAGCCCGGGCGGTGTCCTCTTTGCCCAGATACGCCCGGGCCAGAATCAGCTTGAAATCCGGACGCCCCCCTTCCGAAAGGGCCTCCTGGGCGATGCGGATGGCCTCATCAAAGAGGCCTCCCTGAAGGGCGAGCTGGGCCGCCTGAAAGGCCAGAATTTCCCCCTGACGCAGATACCGCTCCGGAAGCTCCGCCTGGGTTTCGGTATAGAACTTCCGGGCCAGCAGATACATCTTCAGCGCCTCTTCCGTCTCCCCCCGGAACTGATGGGCAAATCCCAGCCGGACGGCCACGTTGGCATAGTTCACCGCGAGTTTCAGGTGGGTGTCGTCCTTGAAAAGCCTCGTGTCAAAAATGCCCCGATAACGCCAGACCGTGGAGTCGGGGTGCACCCGGTTGCTGTATTCGGCGAAGAAAGCCTCCGGATCCATGGCGTCGTGGAGATGGTGGTGGGTCTCCTCCATGTCCACCGCCTCCAGCCGGTAGGGCGGCAGCTCCACCATGGGCTGGGGCTCGGTTTTGAGGGCAAACACCATCCCGTCCATCACGAAATAGGGTTCCAGACCCCGATAGACCTCCGGCGAACTGGTGATGGAGAAATAGATGGGCACCGAAAGCGTCCGCCCCCGGAGCACGCTGTCGGCGAAGGTCTCCATGGAGCTGAAATACAGTTTGGGGATTTTCACCCCCTTCACCACCACAAAGTCCGTGTCTTTCAGGGTCTTCCGCCAGCCGGTTGAAGTGGCGATCATGTCCCGGATGGCCAGATCCCGTAGAAACACCACCCGGTCCCGCCCCAGCAGCATGGCCGGCGGCAGGCTGTCAATCTCCTCATCCGTGAAGGAGATGGGAGCCCCCCAGGCCTTGAGCTGCCGGACATACCAGTTGGTGTTCAGCAACGAGAGGTTGGCGATGATGATGTCCTTGCGGAAGCCCATGGCTTCCTGAAGGAACCAGAGGGGAAAGGTGTCGTTGTCCCCGTTGGTGAACATCACGCCCCCCGTGGAAGGGGAGATCAGGAGGTTGTATGCATAATCCTCCGCGATATAGTTGTTCAGCCGGTGAACGTAGGGCCAGGTCATGGCAAGCTGACCCGCCACCAGCCCGGCGGCCACGGCATAGCCCGCGAACTGGACCAGACGGCGCAGGACTCCCCGGGCGTGGCGCCAGGCCAGCTCCATGAGCCCCGCCAGGGCAAAAGCCCAGTAGAGCCCTAACAGGCTATAGAAATACGCGTAAAAATAGTCACGGTCCCGCACTTCCGTGAGACCGGCCCGGACGTGCTCCGGATTCACCGGCGAGGAGGGAGAGTCTTTCAGGTTGAGGAGAAACACCATCCCCACCGAGGCGATGAGGGTAAAGCTGAGCACATACAGGAAGGTTTTCCGATCCCGGAGATAACTCTCCACCAGACCCCACAGGGCCAGAAGAAGCAGGGGAAGATACAGAAGGCGGGGGAACTGCCAGGAAAGATACAGTCCCAGCACCCGGAACTGGTCCGTCCAGGGGATCCGGCGGGGGAAGAACTCGGTGGGGCCGTATTGCTTCCGGGTGAGCACGTCCATGAAAGCCTTCCAGTTCCACGGATCCGCCTCGTTGATCCAGGCGGCATCGGGGTGGAAGTGGAGATAATAGGCCCGGCTGATCAGGAAAAACTGGGGGGTGAACGCCAGAATCACCATGAGAAGGGCAATTCCCTTCCAGTCCCGCCAGAAGCCGGTCTGGAGGTAATAGCCCGCGAGGAGGACAGCATAGCCGGCCAGCACAACGGTGGCATGGGTCCGGCCCAGGAACTGGATCAGGACCCCTGCCAGGAACAGGCCCGTCCCCCAGCCGAACAGGTCCCCCGTCCGCCGGGTGAGGACGAAGAAAGCCATCCCCAGCGCCAGGAGGTGGATCACCGCCAGGCGGGCGGTGAATTCATAGGGAAAATACAGAGAAGTCAGAAAGGCAAAGCCCAGCCCCAGGGCGGCCAGGGTGTCCAGGTTGAGCAGAAGCTCCCGCTGCACCAGCAGGATCAGCACGATATATCCAAGCAGGAAGGGCACGATGGACAGGTGGATGCCCGCAGACAGCACGAACACATAGGGCATCAGGATGAGATAGGCCAGCCCCTTCGGACGGTCTTTCAGATCCCAGAACTTGAAACCCATCCAGATGATGAGCACCAGGGTGAAGAAGGTGGGGGTATAGGTCTCCGCCTCAATGGAGTTTTTCCACACCGTGGCCATGAACATGCCCAGGAGGGCGCCGGCTGCTGCGCTGGCATGGCGGATTCCCCAGGGCAGATCCCGGAACCCCTCCCACCGGTCCATCACCTCCAGGGCGATGAGATACAGCAGGCCTGCCGAGAGGGCCCCGGGCAGCATGGAAATCTGGGTCACCTTGAGGACAAAGTTGTTGGCGGGATAACCGGTGAGAAGCTCATACAGGGGGGCGAGGGGCAGGGGCAGGAGCCCCAGAAACCGTCCCAGCATCACCATGAACGGCGTGCCCGGTGGATGGGGAATGCCGAAGTTGGCCGCCACGGCCAGAAACTCCCCCACATCCCAGAACACCACCGTGGGCGCGGTGGAGATGAAATACACCAGCCAGGTGAAAAGGCTCACCAGTGCGAATCCCACAAACCTGCGCTTCTGTTCCATGGATCCTCCTCCTTACTCCGGTGTGGCCACCAGCACGAGTTCCCGGTCGTCCACCTCCCGGGCACGGGCCCGGATCCTCCTGCCGGGAGCACCTT
>WFYF01000030.1 GCA_015490255.1 Caldifarciminota bacterium | reverse complement strand
GGCGTGTTGTATGCCCCCACTTCCGTCGGATTTGCGGGATCGGTGATGTCAACCACCCGCAGGCCCGCAGCGTCGTCGGCCACATAGGCATAGGGCCCCACCACCTCCACATCCATAGCCAATCCAGGAGTGGCCTGTACGGCCACTCCCACGGGGTTCGCCGGATCCGACACGTCCACCACCCGGAGACCTCCTGACTGGTCCGCCACATAGGCATAATTTCCTGCGACGTCCACACCCCATGCATCTCCCGGGGTGTCATACACACCGACCTCCGCAGGCTGGGTGGGGTCAGAGACGTCCATCACCCGGAGCCCGGTATTTTCGTCAGCAAGATAGGCATGGGCTCCCGACACCGCCACATCCATACCCATCCGCGGGGTGGGCTGGGCTCCCACGGAGGTGCCTTCCAGGAGAAAACGGTAAAGCCGGAACCCGGCACCCTCATCCGCAACAAAGAGGAAACGCCGATCCCGTGCGAGGGCCCTGGCGAACCCCGGGGTGTCTTCTGTGCTGATGGCTGCGGGGTTGGCCGGATCGGTGAGGTCCAGCAGCTGGATGCCGGCAGGGCCGTCGGCCAGAAAACCCGCGACACCGTAGGGCTGATTCACAACATAGATATCCGAGGCGATGCCGGGGGAGGAGAAGATCCCGACGAGGGCCATGGCGGAGGGGCTGGAAACGTCCACGATATACACGCCGGCGCTGTCGCAGGAGAGATAGGCGAGGGAGTCCAGAACAAACACACTGCGGGCCTGTCCGGCGAGGATCATGTGCCCGATTTCCACCGGGGTTGCCGGACTGGAGAGATCCAGAACCCGGAACCCGTACGCGCCGTCCGCCACATAGGCGCGGGTGCCCGAAACCACCACGTCCTGAAGGGTTCCCGGGGTCTCAAAACGCCCGACTTCCACGGGGCTGGTCGGGATAGTCAGATCCAGCACCCGGAGGCCCGAATCTCCGTCCGCCAGAAAGGCATGGGCTCCGGAGACGGCAACCGCCCGGGCATCTCCCGGGGAGGAGAACATGCCCAGAAGCTGCGGCGTGGCGGAAACGCTCACGTCCCAGATTTCCAGGCCGCCGGGTTCGGTGACCACATAGAGGCGCTGGGCGAGCGGATCGTACGCCAGGTCGTTCACCTGTCCCCTCACGGGGAGGGTGGCGGATGGATCGCGGGGCATCAGGAAGACGCTGTCCACCACCGTCACCCCGCCTCCGGATCCGATAAAAGCGCGGTCGTTCACCGTGTCCACCGCGACGGCCCGGATCGCACCGCCGGACCATCCGCCCACATACGCCACGTTCATGGAATCCAGCATGTCATCCAGCTCTGGCGGAGGAACAGGCGTTCCGGGCGCGTCCCTGGTGACTGTCTGGAAACGACGCCCGGAGCCTGCAGGTTCACCGGAGGAAAGCAGGGCAGGCAGGCCGAGAAGGGCCAGACCGATGCCCCACATTCCGTGCTTCATTCTGGGGAAACGCATAGGGTCTCCTTTTGGGTTTGTTACGGGGTCCGGTTCCACCATACAGGGTGGGAGGGGGTCTGTCAAATGGACACCGTGCCTCATCAAAAATCGTGCACGAAAGACCACCCCATTGCGCTCCATGCAGGACATCCTGGCGTGTGGATCTGACGTTTCGGAAGGCGAAAGAGCAGTTACGGTGACAAAAAGGCCGAGGCGCAGATCGCTCGCCGGATCGCCCCGGTTCACGAGCCCGGTGAGGACCGCCTACGGGAAAATCACGTGGTCCATTCTTTCACTGCAGCGCGCACCATTCAGTCATTCCGTGAAGCATCCGCCACAGGTTTCCCAACCGATTCCCCGGGACCACTTCTGGACTCACCAGCGCCACCCGCATGGCAAAAGCATAGCCCGAAGGTCCCGGAGGGTCCACCTCCGGAGAATCGCAGGGGTTCGGGCCCCAAACGACACGGGGTGGACGTTTTGCCGGTGAAGCTGTATACATATTTCACGCACATCCGCCCAGGAATGAAAAGGAGGTTGTGATGGCCATTCCCACGTATGAGGATTTATTATTGCCTTTCCTCGTTCTCATTGAGGACGGAAACATCCATCCTATGAGAGAAGTCATTGACAAGCTGGCTGACAGGTTCCGTCTCACCCCGAAGGAGCGCGAGGAGATGCTTCCCAGTGGTGCCCGAAAGTTCGACATCCGGGTGTGGTTTGCTCGCCTTTATCTGGCCAGGGCCGGGTTGATTGAGAGCCCTGAGCGGGGCAGAGTTCGGATCACATCCAGAGGCCAGTCCTTTCTTGCAAATCGTCCCAAAATCCTCCGGATTAAAGATCTGGAACAGTTTGAAGAATTCCGGACCTGGCGGGCGACCATGGAACAATCGCGGGCACGAAAAAAGCGTTCCCGAAATCCGGAAGTTTTTACCGGCCAGACTCCGGAGGAGATGCTTGATGCTGCTTATCAC
>WFYF01000029.1 GCA_015490255.1 Caldifarciminota bacterium | reverse complement strand
GCTCCGGGTTTCCTGGTCCTGGAGAAGGGTGTAATCCGGAGCATACACTTTCTGGCGATCCGTGGCGAAGGCAAATACCTCCGGCTGGATCTGGAAGGCGAGCCCCCGATCCGGGCTCTCCCAGGCTACCCCCACCCAGATCTCCGGCCCCGCAAAGGCCCGGATGCGGGCGGTGGGAATCCAGCCGGAGAAGTTTCCAAAGTTGTCATAGAGCACCGCTTCCCGGGTCTGCTCGTAGAGATTGCCTGCACCACCCAGAACCACCCGGTATCCCGAAGCCCGGCCCAGGTCCGCGGGATTCAGGAAGCCGGCCGCATAATCCACCCCCAGCGCCGAACCAAATGGAAGCAACGCCAGAAGCCCTGCAAGCATGTTCATGCCTCCTTCGTGATGGAGGGAATATACAGCACACTCCGCGAAATATCAGCCCCGCACGTCGGGTTTCCGGGAGGCCAGGAGGTCCGTGCCCACTCCCAGCGCGGAAGCCAGGGCGGAGAGCTCCACGGGAATAAAAACCTTGTTGGCCTCGCCCTGGGCGATGGCTTTCAGGGCTTCGTAATATTGCAGCGCCAGCACCTCCGGCGTGGGTTTCACTTCCTTGATGATTTCCAGCACCAGCCGGAGCGCTTCCCGCTGGCCTTCCGCTTCCGCGATCTTTCTGTATTTTTCCGCATCGGCCACAAGCTGGATGGAACGCGCCTCCCCTTCCGCTTCCAGGATTTTGGCCTGCTTCTCTCCTTCCGCCCGTTTGATCTGGGACTCCCGGTACCCTTCCGCCTCCAGGATCATGGCCCGCTTTTCCCGCTCCGCCTTCATCTGCTTGTGCATGGCCTCCATCACATCCCGGGGCGGGTCAATCCGCTTGAGTTCCACCCGGGTGACCTTCACCCCCCAGGCATCGGTGACCTCGTCCAGCACGGTGCGCAGGCGGGTGTTGATGATCTCCCGGCTGGTCAGGGTCTCATCCAGCGTGAGTTCGCCGATGATGTTCCGCAGGTTGGTCTGGGCGAGGGCCACGGCGGCGATCTCAAAGTCCTGAACCTTATAGACCACGTCCTCCGGCTTGATCACCCGGTAATAGATGATGCCGTCCACCGTAACCACCACGTTGTCCTTGGTGATCACCTCCTGCGGCGGGACATCCACCACGCTTTCCCGGAGGTCCACCCGGATCACCCGCTCCATCATGGGAATTACCAGGTGAAGCCCGGCTGGAAGGGTGCGGCGGTATTTCCCCAGAAACTCCACCACCCCGGCCTCATAGGGCCGGAGAATCACCACCGCGTTGAGGAGAAAGGCCACCAGGATCATTACCAGAAAGACCAGCACCACCAGCATGACCAGGTTCATGGCTCACCTCCTGCAGTGACCCGAAGACGGTTGCCTTCCACGGCCACCACCCGGACCCGGTCACCCACGGCAACCGGCCGATCCGGGACGGCCAGCCATTCCTCTCCCCGTACCCGCACCACGCATTTTCCCCCTTCCACATGGATCACTTCTCCTTCAAGTCCCACCAGGCCTTCCGGGGTGAAGCGGCGATCGGTGGGAATCCGGCGGAGCCACCGCCGGGAGGTCAGGACGACGAGAAACGCAAGAGCCAGCCCCGCGAGCACGCCGGCCGGAAGGGGGAGCCCCAGAAGGAGGAGGAGTCCTGTTAGGAAAGATCCCGCGCCGAGGGCAAACAGTTCAAACTGGGTGGGAAGGCCGAACTCCAGAAGCATGAGAACCGAGCCCGTAGCCAGGAAAACAAAGGCCGGAATTTCCCCTTTCATCGCATTAAAGATACACCTTTCCCCCCAGACCTGCAACCGCACCCCACAGAAAGCCTGTTTGACAGGGCGAAAACAATGCTGTATCACTCCAGCACATGCAGGCAATGCTGTGAGGGGCAACCCATCTCCGAAACCGAAGGGAGGGGTCAGATGAAGCGTGTGATCGTTGGGGGGGCGCTCGCCTTCCTGGGGCTGGGGCTTATGGTCTTAGCCCTGATTACTCCTCTGATCCGCACCTACAACCGGTTTGTCTCCATGGACGAATCGGTGAAAACCGCGCTCTCTCAGGTCCAGGTGCAATACCAGCGACGGGCAGACCTGATTCCCAATCTGGTGGAGGTGGTTCGGGGCTATGCCCGACATGAAAGGGATGCACTGGTGGGCGTGGCCGAGGCTCGGGCCAGGGTGGGACAGATCACCCTCAACCTGGAGGAAGGCGGCCTCACCCCACAGGCCATTCAGCAGTTCATGGAGGCCCAGGGAGCCCTCACCGAGGCCCTGAGCCGGCTCATGGCCGTCGTGGAACGATATCCCGAACTGAAAGCCGATCAGCGCTTTGCCGAACTTCAGGCACAGCTGGAAGGCACCGAGAATCGCATTGCTTTTGCCCGGAACCAGTATAACGAAACCGTCCGGAGCTACAACACCTTCCTGCGCCGATTCCCCAACAACCTCATCGCTGGTTTCTTCCGTTTCCAGCCCTACCCCTACTTTGAAGCCGAAAAGGGAGCAGAAAAAGCTCCCGCTGTAAAATTCTGAGGTCGGCAACATGGGAGACGTCCCATCGTCCAGGGCGTTAAGCCCGGAAGAAGCCGAAGCGATCCGGAAGGCCATTCAGAGGGCAGAATCCCGAACTTCGGCAGAAATCCGTGTGGCGGTGGAGCAGCAGCTGGACAGTGATCCTTACGTCCGGGCGGTTTCGCTTTTTGAGCACCTGGGCATGACCCGCACACAGCAGCGAAACGGCGTGCTCATCTATGTGGCCCGAAAGAGCAGAAAGTTTGCCATCATCGGAGATGAAGGCATCCACAACCACGTGGGACAGACCTTCTGGGACAAGGTGGCCGAAGAAATGAAAGCGCTTTTCCGCGAGGGGAAGTTTGTGGAAGGGATTCAGGCTGGGGTCCGACGCGCTGGAGAAGTTCTGAGCAGATACTTTCCCCGGGCAGGAGATGATACAAATGAGCTCTCCGACGAGGTGGTTTTTTAGCCTCCTGGCGGTCGCGGGCACCTTCACGTTCGCCCGTGCTTCCTGTCTTCCAGAGCCCTCTTCCCGGCATCTTCTGTATGCTCTGAGCAGGCAAACTGAAACGCTTCTGGATGTCGCCGCTGTGGAATCCACGCTCTTTGCCCATGCCGAACGCGGCATCCAGATTGTTGTGATCGTTACGGACACCCTGTGCGGACTGGACATCGCCATGTATGCCAACCTGATCGGAGAGAAGTGGGGCGTGGGGACCCGGGGGCAAGACAACGGTGTGGTTGTGGTGATGGTGCCGAAACAGGGCAACCGCCGGGGGCAGCTGTTTGTGGCCCCCGGCCGGGGCATACAGGGGACACTCCCGGATGCGTATGTGAAACGCCTGGTGGATGCCACCATACGGGAATATTTCGTCCAGGGCCATTTTACCGAAGGACTGCTCACCCTCGTGCAGAAACTGGCGGAAGAGGTGCAGTCAGAAGGATCCATGGCGTCCGATGAAGGGGAGGTAAACCGGGAAAAAGCGCAGCCGGTTTCCTTTCTGGCTTTCCTCGGGAAATCGGCCCAGATCTTTGCCTTTTTATTCTGGATCCTGTTCTTCACGTTTTCCTGTCTCGTGTGGCTCTATACGACATTACAGGCTGGACGATCCCGCTATTTTGATGCTCTCTGGGCCTCGCTGCTCTGGACACCGGGGATGTGGCTGCTCATCAGGAGGTGGTTGCCAGACAAGCTCCTTCTGGGTCTGCTTCTCTTTTTGTTCCTCGTCTCCTTCCTTGTCGGCCGTGTCTTTCTGGCTCCCCGGGCACAACAATTTGAAGCCGTGGCCAAAAGAGTGGAAAACTCCCTTCAGTATCTTGCGCTGTATCTCATTCCCGCAGCGCTTCTTGTGATGCCATTTCAGGGCCCTTTTCTCATGGTCCTGTTGCTGCTGATGATGCTCAGGATTGATAAGAGTCAGAGTGGATCGGTTTCTCCTGCGGACGAGGAAACGGACAAGACTTATCCTCCCGAGCCTTCCCGGGAGGTCTTCGGAGGTGGGGAAGGCCCCCTGATCATGGGGGGAATTCCCGGATCCTCCGACGGAGGGAGACCCCCCACGGTCACCTTCGGGGGTGGGAAATTCAACGGAGGCGGTGCCGGAGGATCCTGGTAATCTCGGGTTCAGGTGAGCATCGCGATAAATTATCCTCTTCGCGGCAGGAGGGGGACCACCGCGTGGAAGATCTCTTCAAACCGCCGGGCGTCAAAACGGGAACCCAGCCAGATGCGACCGGCCTCCAGCGCCTGGCCCAGCAGCATCAGGGTGCCATCCATCACCGGTCCCCGCGTCTGCATCACCTCCAGAAAAGGAGTCCATCGGCCATAAGCCATCTCATACCCTGCCACCCCATGTGGCACCCGCTCCCACGGAACCGGCGGCAGTTTTCCTTCCCAGGACAGCGGTGTCGCCTGCACAAGCAGGTCCAGCCCTTCCCAGATCCAGGCGTCCTCCAGGTCCCCATATCCCACCACCGGCCATGGAATTTCCGGCCTCTCCGGATTCCGGCTTACCAGGAGAATGTCCCGAAATCCTGCTCGTTCCAGCGCCACCGCCGCCGCCCGGGCCGCACCCCCCGTCCCCAGGATCAGCGCTTTGCCGGGAACCACCGAAAGCCCCCGGAGCCCCAGAAGAAATCCCTCCACATCGGTGTTGTGGGCACGCCATCGTTCCCTCCGGGCATCGTATACCAGGACGTTGGCCGCCCGGATGCGGCGCACCACAGGATCCATCTCATCCACAAAACCCAGGACGCGCGCTTTCCAGGGTGAAGTGACGTTCAGCCCCCGAAAGGTGGAGAGATCCGGCAGGGGATGGCCCGGCGGAACCTCCAGCGCCTCATACCGGAACCGGGGATGCCGTTCGGCGAAATACCGGCCCCAGAACACCGGAGACAGGCTGTGCCTCAGGGGATAACCGAGGATGCCGAAACGCCGACGCATCGGACCAGATTCTCCGCGAACCAGGGGTCGGATATTCTGGCCGGCCGGAGCCAGGAATCCGGAGGCATCATTCCGTGGGCTGCCCAGATCACCGCCTGCATCATCACCATCCGGTGGTCTCTTGTGGGAATCCATCGGTGGGGTCTTTTCAGACGCTGCGGTCCCGGAATTTCCCACCCATCCGACAGTTCCCTGACCTCAATCCCCGCCTCCTGGAGGATCCGGGTCGTTGTGGTCAGACGGTCGCTTTCTTTCACCCGGAGTTCCGAGAGTCCGCGGAACCGACTGGTTCCTTCCGCCCGGGAGGCGAGAAGGGCCAGGAGGAACACTTCATCCACCACCTGGGGAACATCCGGACCCTCCACGGTCAGCGCACGCAGGCTTCCACCCGGAGCAATTTCCAGCCGTCCGACAGGCTCGGGCGTGTCCTTCTCCGGCCGGGTTCGGACATCCACGCCCATTTCCTGGAGAAATGTGAAAAACCGGATCCTCCTGGGGTTGAGCAGGAG
>WFYF01000028.1 GCA_015490255.1 Caldifarciminota bacterium | reverse complement strand
GTCCAGATGCATCCGGGAGGGACGGAAGACCTCCACAAAGATCCGCCTCTGGTCCATCACTTCTTTGCCATGACGCGCTTGAAGGGTATAGGTGCCGGTGGCCATGGTGGCGGGAAGGGCCAGCGCCACCTCCCCCCAGCCGGCGGGGGACAGTTCCACCGTGCGTTCCCGGAACGCCTGACCTCTCGGGTTCAGGAGTCGGATCTGGAGGGAGAGGGGGGCCGCCTTCCAGCTTCCCCAGGTCCGGGCGGTGAGGGCGACGTGCAGGGTCTCTCCGGGGCGATAGAGGTTCCGTTCCGGAAGCAGGGCCACCCGGAAGGGCTGAACGGGAGATCCTCCGGGGTCCCGGAAACCTTCTTCCATGCTTTCGGAAAGAAGATCCAGGAAGGTGACATGGTCTCCTTTCGTGGCCAGAATCAGGGCGGGTTTGAACCGGGAGATGGAGGTGCGGCAGAATCCGCTTTCATCCGTTGTGCACCCACCCTGGAGCACGCCGGCGCCGCTTCGCACCTCCACCCGGACGCCGGACACCGGCTGAAAGCGGGACGCATCCAGAGCCCAGACGCCGGCCTCTTTTTCACTCACCCGGGCGTAGAGGAGAATGGGCGAGACCAGCACGGAGGTCCGGGCACGGGTCCACCTCCGCTCCTCCCATGAGAGCCTCCGATGGCGGGGAACCTGGAGGGTGGCTTCCAGAACATACACGCCGGCATCGGTCACACCCAGGCGTTCCAGCGGAAGCCACAGAACGTCTTCATCTGTCCCGGAAACTTCCACCACGGTGTCCCGCACGAGTTCCGAAACCCAGTTTTCAGGCTCCCACCAGGATTGCCGTCCCCTGGCCCACAGGGCCAGGTTCCGGGGAGGCATCCACCGGATCCGGATCCGGAGGCGATCACCGCCGGTGACCTGGATGGGGATCCGACCGTCGTGGAGGCCTGGAGGAAAGATCATGCCCTGGACGGGGAACCGGACCCGGACAGGTGGTTCCGGGATCTGGACAGAGCGCTCCACCGTTTGGGGCAGGGCCGCATCTTCCACGGAAAACCCTTTCGGAAAGGTGAGCACATAGAGCCTGCCGGGCTCAAAATCTCCCCGGAGAAGCACACCTCCGCCGGGGAGGCTTTCCGCCCGCAGGTTCCCCACCCGGGGAAGAATCCGGACGGTTTTCAGCACATAGTCCGGATCCAGGAGACAGCGGGACTGATGGGTGATGACGCAGGTGATGAGAACTCCGGGCCGGCCACCCCGCCAGATGCCCTCCACGCGGGCGAGGGCGACGCTTCGTTCGGGGATCCTGATGGAAATGTTCAGGGATTTCCGGAGGTGAAAAGGTGCTTCCAGGGTTTTCCATCCTTTCCGTATGAGAAGCACCGCGTCCTGCCGGGCGGGCCGGGGGAACCGGACCAGAACCTCCCGGGAACTCCGCACCACCAGGGTTTCCGGGGGCACTTCGCCATCGGAGGATTTCAGACGGAATGCGTTCTTCAACGTTTGTCGCGTGGTGTCCATGGGATAAACGGAAGCCACCCGGATCCAGACCTCCCGGGCGTTCACCCGGTCCACCACCACGCTCACGTCCTCCAGGCCGGGGGTGGTGAAACGCTGTTCAACAGGTTCCGGCAGGTCAAAGAGGGTGTCGGCGTCCGGTAGACAGGTCAGACGATAGGTGTATTCGGTTCGGGGTGCAGGCACCTCCAGGAGGTTGACCTTGAAGTGGTCTTCCCGGACCCATATCCCCTGGGCAGAAAGATCGGGCCGGATGCGGAAGCAGCGGGCCAGGCGGTCCGGGGGAACCGGACCGGTTCGGGCCGGGGTGGGCCGGCTCCACCGGAAGTGGATTTCCTGCGGGACATAAAAAAGACGTCCTGCAGGACGGGTCTCCACCGGAAGGGCAGAAGGTGCGTCTGGCACAGGTTTGGCGGACCGGAGGCGGGCTTCGGTGGAGGGTTTCCGGGAAGAGGGTTCGGGGGGCGACGAGGGACAGGAGAGAAGGAGAAAAAACGAAAACCATTTCAAATGCAAAAACCCCCGCGGCGTGCCCATGAAGATTCCCTCCTTGTTGGGCGCTTCCGGGGTATGGTATGGGGAACGGGGAGAAACGTCAAGATTCCGGGGAACTGGGTCAGAAAGGACGTTTCCGGGACGAATTTCGGGAGGCCGGCATCACCCACCCGGGGAGAGGACCTTCTCAACCGGTCCGGAGCACCGGGCAGTGGACCGAAGCGTTTCAAACGCCCGGTTCCACACCCGGAGGAGTCCCGGGCCGGCCCGAACGAGCACCAGATTCTCATCGTTCCGGGTGGCGGCGCTACGGGCGAAGT
>WFYF01000027.1 GCA_015490255.1 Caldifarciminota bacterium | reverse complement strand
GTCATGGATCAGAGACGGATCTTTGTGGAGGTCTTCCGTCCCTCCCGGATGCATCTGGACCTGGAGGTCTCACCCTATCTCAGCGGAACCCGCATCCCCGTTCATCTTCAGGCCCGGTATCTTTTCGGCCGGCCGGCAGCCGGCCTCGGATACACCCTCCGCTGCCGTGTGGAGAACCTGCCGGAGTTTCCCATTCCCGGCCATCCGCAGTACCGGATTGCCACCGGCGCGGTGAGCAGACCGGGAGATCTGCGAGAGGTTTCCGGAACGCTTGACGATGCCGGGGAAGCCGAGACCGGGTGCAACGTTCCGGTGCTGGGTCCTCTCATGCGGGCTCAGGTTCAGGTGGAGGTAAGGGACCCCACCGGGGAGAGCACCACCCAAACCCGTCAGGTCGTTCTGCTGCAGCAACCTGCAGCACTGGGGATCCATGTGCCCGTGCGGTATGTCTCCGAAAACCCCATCCCCGTGGCGGTTCGCCTCTGGAGCCCGGAAGGGACGCCTCCCGACCGTCCCGTGACCCTTCACGTGCTCCGGCGATGGCGGGAATGGGATTACGTCAACTTCCTGTGGGTGGAACGCACCTGGGTGGAAACCCTGAAGGTGGTCACGCTGCAAACCGAAGAGGGCACAGCTTCCTGGACGTGGACACCGCCGGCATCGGAGTGGTTCTGGGGGCACTATGAGATCCGGGCCACCGCTCCCCGGACGGTGTCCACCCGGGCCGTGATCTATCCCGGCTGGTGGTGGGATCGGGAAGCGGCGTACCTCCAGCCGGATCAGCTCCCGGTTCACGTCCCGGAAGAGGTGGACGAGGGCGAGGCCATCCCGGTTCGGTTTGCGTCAACCTTCCCCGGGAAAGCCCTGGTCACCCTGGAGACGCAAACCATTCTGGCCCATCACTGGGTGGACGTCCGGCCGGGGACCACCCGGGTGGTCCTCCCCGGCATCCGGGAAGAGCCCGCAGGGTATGTGAGCGTGTTCCTGTTCCATCCCTCCTCCATGGGCATCCGCCGGAATTACGGCGTGGCCCGGATCCAGGTGATCCCCTCAAGGATTCTGGCCCCGGTGGAACTCCGGATGCCCGATACCCTCCGGCCCGGCCAGACCGTGACGCTGGAACTTCGCACCGATGAACCGGTGGAAGGTGCAGTGGCCCTGGTGGACGAGGGAATTCTGATGCTGACCGGCTTTGAACCGCCGGACGTGGTCCGGCGGGTTCTGCGTCCCTTCCCACCTCAGTTCCGGGGCGCGGACAACCTGTATGCCCTCATGCGGGTGTTCCTCCCCGGTGGCGGCGCCGGCGGTGAAGGGCGTCTGCCCGTGGTCCAGAGCCAGCAACTGTTCGCCCGGTGGCGCACCTTTCAGGGACAGGGACGCATCCGGGTCTCCATTCCCGTTCCCTCTTTTTACACCGGGGAGGCCCGCCTCGCGGTCCACGTGGTTTCCCCCACCCGGATGCGAACCCTGGTCCGCCGGGTCCCCGTCCGGGCCCCCCTGAGCTGGAACGTGGTGGCCCCCGACTATCTCTATCCCGGGGACCGATCCCGTGTGGCCGTCCGGGTGTGGAACGAAGCCGGACGCCGGCAGTCCCTCACCGTGACGTTCACCGGGCCGGGCATCCGGAAGAGCCTGCACATCGCCCTTCCTCCCGATGCAGACACCCTGGTATGGTTTGTTTTTCAGGCTCCCGATACGGTGGGTCAGGCGGTCTATGCGCTGCAGGCACAGGGGGCGGTGACCCTCCGGGAGACCCTCCGGATCCAGGTGTTTCCCAGGACAACTTATGCGAGCGAGGGGAAACTGCTCCAGCTGGAGGCCGGCGTTCACGATCTCACCCCCTATCTTCAGGGATACGAGCGGACCTTCCACCGGGTCCGGGTGCTCGTCTCCCCCCACCCCCTCACGGGAGGGCTGCAGCACCTCGCCTTCCTGGTGCGGTATCCTTACGGTTGCCTGGAACAGACCACCTCCAGCCTGGTGCCCCTGGTGGCCTTCTATGACCTCCTTCCGGCACTGGATACCGCCTTTTCACCGGTGGCCATCAAAACCCGCGCCGAGGCGGGGATTGCCCGGTATGTGTCCTTCCAGCGTTACGACGGCTCTTTTTCCTTCTGGCCTGGCGGGCGGGAGGGAGCCCCTCCGGAGTTGCAGTTTTATGCGCTGTTTGTGCTGCAGGAGGCCCGGGAGGCAGGGTTTGCGATGCCGGAGGGCCTGGTGGAGCGGGCGGTGGGGCGGCTCCTGGGCTATGTGGACCGCACGGCTTTCGGCGCCTTTGTCCTGGCTTGGGAAGGGGCGCTGCGTTCCACCTATGCCGGAGAACTCCTGCGAATCCTGCGCGGATCCTCCCGATCCCCCCGGGAACGTCTCTGGGCGGCCGCCGCATTGTATGCCCTGGGCAACCGCCAGCTGGCCCTGGAACATTTCGCCACCCTCCCGCCGCCCCCCTGGAAAGAGCCAGCGCCCCGCACCTTCTATGAAAGCGCTCTCCGGGATCTCGGGATGTATCTCTGGGTGAAGGAATATCTCTATCCCGGCAGCCCCGCCCAGGCGGAGGGGTTCCTGGATCTGGCCACCCGTCTCTCCCGCCACCCTTCCTGGGAATACAGCACGCAGGAACTGGGCTGGGCGCTGATGGCTCTGGCCCTGCGCCTCCGGCACCTTCCGCCCCCCCGGGAGATGGATGTGGCTCTGGAAGCCGATGGAAAACCCCATCCCCTGCGCCCCTCCGGTGACGGGATGCTCATGGCCGACTTTCCGGAACCGCCGAAAAGGCTGCGGCTCCACGTGAAGGAGGGGCCGGTGTATGTGCTGGTGAAGAACCACGGCTTCCCGAAAGTTCCGCAGCAGAAAGCCGGGGAACCCTATGCCGTTCAGGTCGCCCTGCGCACCCTGGACGGGCAGCCCGTGACGGCGGTGGAGACCGGGGAATGGTATCTCCTGGAGGTGCAGATGAACCTTCCGGAAGATGCGCCGGACGCGGTGGTGGACGTGAAACTCCCCGCCGGTCTGAAGAGCGACAATCCCCGCCTCCTCGG
>WFYF01000026.1 GCA_015490255.1 Caldifarciminota bacterium | reverse complement strand
GATGGGACACCCCCATCGTGGGTGATTTTCACTTCAACGGACACCTGCTGGTGGAGCGATTTCCCGAGATGGTCCAGGCTCTGGACAAACTGCGCATCAACCCCGGAACTGTGGGACGGGGCCGTCACCAGAACGCCAACTTCCAGAAGATGGTGGAGGCAGCTCTGAAACACGGCAAACCTGTCCGGATCGGAGCGAACTGGGGTTCTCTGGACCCTCACCTGCTCACAGAACTCATGGACGAGAATGCCCGGCTTCCCGAACCCCGGAGTGCCCACGAGGTGACCCTGGAGGCCCTGGTTCAGTCAGCCCTTCGTGCAGCCACCCTTGCGGAATCCATGGGGCTTCCTCACGACCGCATCATCCTGTCTGCCAAAGTCTCCCGGGTTCCGGACCTGATCTGGGTGTATCGGGAACTTGCCCGCCGAAGCGACTATCCCCTCCATCTTGGTCTCACCGAGGCGGGAATGGGAGACAAGGGTGTGGTGGCCTCCGCCCTGGGCATCGGCATTCTCCTCGCCGAAGGGATCGGCGATACCATCCGGGTGTCCCTCACCCCCCGACCGGAAGATCCCCGGACCCGGGAGGTGGACGTGGCCCTGCAGATCCTGCAGGCCCTCGGACTCCGGCAATTTTTCCCGGATGTGACAAGCTGTCCGGGTTGCGGGCGCACCACCTCCACATTCTTTCAGGAACTTGCCCAGGAAGTGACGCGCTTCCTTCGGGAGCGGATGCCGGAGTGGAAAAAACGTTATCCTGGCGTGGAAAATCTCCGGGTGGCGGTGATGGGATGCGTGGTGAACGGTCCCGGAGAGTCCCGGCACGCCCATATCGGCATCTCCCTTCCGGGAACCGGAGAGGCACCCCGGGCGCCGGTTTATGTGGACGGTGAGCTCTTCACCACCCTGGAAGGTCCCGACATTGCAGATCGTTTCAAAGAAATTCTTGAAAACTATGTCGTCCGGCGATACGGAACACCCCGGCACCAGCCCATCCGCTGACCCCCCGGCACAGCCCGGCGCCTGGGTTGTGGCGTGGGAAATCCTCCGGAAGGATCTGCTCCTGGAGGTGCGCTCCCGGGAGTTTCTTTCCAACCTGGGGGTTTTCCTTCTCCTCGTGCTTGTCACGCTGAACCTGGCCTTTCAGGGGCTGCCGCTGTCTCTTTCCCTGCTGTATCCGGGGACGCTGTGGGTGGCCATGCTGTTTTCCACGGTGCTCGCCTCGTCCCGCAGTGTGATGATTGAGATGGAGGAGCGCGCCATGCGTTCCCTCGCCCTTCTCCCCGTGGACCGGAGTGTGATTTATCTCGGGAAAGTGCTGGGCCTCTGGCTGTTTTTGCTTCTGGCGGCGGCGGGGGCCAGCGTGATCGGCATGGTGCTGTTTCAGGTGAGCCTGAAGTCGGTGGGGCTGTATGGAATCCTTCTGGTCCTGGCCACCTTCGGCCTGGCGGCGCTGGGGATTCTTCAGAGCGTGGTGGGCTTCTGGGCCCGAACCCGGGAAATGCTTCTTCCCCTTCTCGTTCTACCCCTTGCAGCCCCGCTCCTCCTCGGGGCCATTCGCCTCACCCAGGAGTGCATGACCTCTCGTCCCATGGGGGTGGGTTCCTGGCTTGCGTTGCTTCTCATGTTTGACCTCCTCTTCCTCACCGTCGGGCTGTGGCTTTTTGAGGAGGCTCTGGAAGAGTAACACGCCGGTTGGCTCCTTCTCCGGACGATGCATCCCACACCACCACGGGGGCCTAACCCGGTAACCCGATTTTACGCTGCACGGCGGGACATTGAACATTCAGCACGCCGTGCGTATAATTGGGCCATGGATGAGCGGGAAGGGCTGTTCCCGGCAGACCTCGGGGATCTCACCCCCGCGGACATTCGCAATCACCGGTTTCCCAAGCGAATGACGGGGTATGATCCCGAGCAGGTCCACCTGTTTCTGGAAACCGTGGCCCAGCGGATGGAGTCTCTTCTCCGGGAAAACGAAGATCTCAAAATGAAAGTGGCAGAGCTCACCGCCGAGGTCCATCGTCTCCAGAACATTGAAGATCTCATGCGGGAAACTCTGGAAATGGCCAAGCAGAAAGCCCGGGAGTACGAGGAGAAGGCCAGGAAAGACGCAGCCAGGATCCGGGAGCAGGCCCAGAAGGAAGCGGAGAAGATCATCTCGGACAGCAGGGAGCAGTCCGCCGCCCTCCGGGAGGAAATTCAGCACCTCAAGAATCAGAAGAAGGCCATCGTGGACGACCTGAAAACCCTCGCCCGCGAGATCCTGGGTCTGGCGGAGGCCTTTGAACGCGGACACAGGGAAAAGGCACGATGAGTCAGGTTTCCTCGGAACTCAAAAAGAACATCCTGGAAGCCGTGGCCTATGTTCGGGAAAACACATCCCTGACCCCTGAGGTGGCCATCATTCTGGGAAGCGGGCTGTCCCACCTCGCCGACAAAATTGAAAAAGAAGCCTCCCTGCCTTACTGGAAAATCCCTCATTTTCCCGTGTCCACCGTTCCAGGACATCCTGGCCGGCTCATCCTGGGGCACCTCTCCGGACGCCCGGTCGTGGTGATGCAGGGACGTTTTCACTATTATGAGGGATATTCCATGCAGGAGGTCACTTTCGGGGTCCGGGTGATGAAGTTTCTGGGAGCGCACACCCTCGTGGTCTCCAATGCCGCTGGAGGGGTCAATCCCGATTTCCGTCCCGGGGACCTGATGCTCATCCGGGATCACATCAACCTGATGCCGGAGAACCCCCTCCGGGGTCCTAACGATGAAAGCCTGGGACCGCGGTTTCCCTCCATGCATAACGCCTATGACCGTGCGCTCCGGGAAAGAGTTCAATCCCTGGCGGACCGTCTGAAGATCCCTCTGGTGGAGGGTGTGTATGTGGGGCTCCAGGGCCCCAATCTGGAAACGCCGGCAGAATACCGGATGGTTCGCATTCTTGGCGGGGACGCGGTGGGAATGTCCACCGTTCCCGAGGTGATTGTGGCCAATCACATGGGAATGCGGGTCGTGGGGTTTTCCGTGATCACCAACGTGCCCGATTTTGAATCTCCCCGGGAGACCACCCATGAAGAGGTGATGGAGGTGGCCCGGATTGCAGGAGAACGCCTTTCCCGCCTGGTGGCAGAGCTTCTGAAAGAACTGTCCTGAGAGGGGGGATCCATGGGACCCATCACCCTGCTTGCAGGCAATGCATCCCGTCGGCTTGCCCGGCGTATTGCCGGTGCGCTGGGCCTGGAGATCACACCGGCCATCGTCAGTCGCTTCCGGGACGGTGAAATCCGGGTGCAGATTCTGGAAAACATCCGCGGCACCGACGTGTTCATCGTCCAGAGCACCAACCCACCCGCCGAGCATCTTCTTGAGCTCCTCTTCCTTGTGGATGCTGCCAAGCGGGCTTCGGCAGCCCGGATCACGGCGGTCATTCCCTATTTCGGCTATGCCCGTCAGGATCGCAAGGACCAGCCACGGGTTCCCATCTCCGCGAAACTCGTGGCCAACCTGCTGGAAACCGCCGGCATTCACCGGGTGCTCACCCTGGATCTCCATACCGACCAGATCCAGGGATTTTTTGACGTTCCGGTGGACAACCTCTATGCCACCCCCGTGTTCAAAACCCATTTCAGCGACCTCCCTCCCAACACGGTGGTGGTGGCACCCGACGTGGGCGCCACCCGACGGGCCCGGGCCATCGCCAAGAAACTCGGGAACTTTCCCATTGCGCTGATTGACAAGCGCCGTCCTCAGCCCAACGCGGCGGAGGTGATGCACGTGATCGGGGAGGTGGAGGGGAAAGAAGCGCTGATCGTGGACGACATTCTGGATACGGGCACCACGCTGGTGAAGGCAGCGGAAGCCCTGAAAAAACACGGAGCCCTTCGGGTCCGGGCGGCCATCACCCACGGCCTGTTTTCGGGAGATGCCCGGGAAAAGGTGGAGCGCTCGGTGCTGGAAGAGGTGGTGATCACCGATTCGGTGGAACTCCCTCCGGAACGCTATCCTCGCAACACCGTGACCCTTTCGGTGGACG
>WFYF01000025.1 GCA_015490255.1 Caldifarciminota bacterium | reverse complement strand
GGAAAGCCCCAGACCACCGAATCCCCCCAGTCCCTCCCCGAGAGTAAGGTATTTCCCGGTGGTGGCCCAGCTTCCCCGGGAAGGGATGAGAAGGCTCCAGGGGAAGATCTCCCGCCCCTCTCCTTCCAGGAAGAACCGTTCCTGCCGGGGCACCGTCCCGTCGGCCCATCCTCCGGCAACCGCCCACCGGATCCTGGAAAAGCCTCCCCGAAAACGGGCGACCAGTTTTCCATATGTCCCTCTCCGGGGGAGAAGCATCCGGCCCAGGGTGGCCTCCAGGGCCAGATTCCCGGTGAACCGGGGTCTCTGCACCACACGGTCCCACGCCAGGCGCAGGCCGGCATGCTCTCCGGGTTCATACACCTGCGGATTCACATAGGTGGTATCAAACACCCGCTCCCTGAAGAGGGTCAGCGTCAGGATGCGCCCGAAGGGCCACAGCGTCAGGCTCTGGTCGTTGGATCCCTGCCAGTTGCCAAGCACCAGGAGGAAAGACCGTTCCATCCACACAAACACCCCCTCGCCCCGGCGGCTCCGGATGCCATAGCCCCCATACAGCGCCCCGGTGTGTCGCACCGTCCCCTGGGTCCACACCGTCACAAAACCCGGCGTGATTCCCTGATTGGATCCCCACAGCACCACCGGAAAGCCCCACACCGAAAGGACCGAAGGGGCCATCGCCGGCGGACGGATGAAGCCCATGGAGACCGCAGGCGGTCCGCCCCACCGATTGTTCCACTCGTTGGCCTCCAGCATCACGTCTTCCGGATCCAGTTCCAGCATGGAAACGTCCGGGGGAAAGGCCGTCCACGCTGTGTCCACCCAGCGGGTCAGCGTATCCCCCCCGGCGATCCCCCGAACCTCCACGGGAACGGGAGGCCCGTCATACGCCAGGCGCACCAGCACCGCCGTATCGGTCCGGACCACCTCCCCGAACCGGACATCCCGCACCACGTCAAAAAGCTGGGGGTCCAGAAAACGCCCGGGACGGGCACCCGTCTGGCGCAGGAGTTCCCGGACGTCCGCAATGTGGAGGTGTCGCAACGCCTTTTCCCGATAGAGTGCGTTGAGGTAACGGTGGAAAAGGCTGTCCCCCAGATAACGTTCCGTATACCGCACCACCCGTTTGCCCTTTTCGTAGATGGTGGGGAAATAGGCCTTCATCCGGTAAGCCGGGGTACCGGCCACAGGTTCGTTGTTCTCTCCTGCGGCGTAACGGTAGAGATAGATCCCCCGACCCCGGCGCCAGAGCACGCCCATCCAGTAACCGGGGGAAAGGAGACGGGCGAGGGAAAAGCCAGAGTGCCGGGTCGGCGCTGTGGTGTCGGGGTGCTGTTCTTCCCACCAGTCCATGAAGCGATCCGTGGCCCAGGAGGTCCAGGACTCGTCCAGCCAGGCCTCGTCCATCTCGTTGTTGGCATACATGCCATAGAACCACTGATGGGCGATTTCGTGGGCAAGCACCCCCCGGAGCTGACGTTCTCCCCACGGCCGGCCGATCACCACCAGGGTGGGATATTCCATCCCTCCGCCTGCCCGGAGATAGCCGTCCACCACGGTGAGCACCGGATAGCGATAGGAGCCAAACCAGGCTGAAAACCGCTCCAGCATGGCCGGGATGTCGGGAAAGACTTTTTCATAAAGTTTCCGGTTGCGGGGCTGGACCAGCGCCCGGATGGTGACGTGCTGCCAGGTGGTCTCCATCACGGCAAAATCCGGTGAGGCGGCGAAGGTGAAATCGTGGACGCTGTCGGCAAGAAAGCGATACACTTCCAGGGAGTCCCGGCGAAGATGGGCGATCAGGGCACCGGTGGCTCCCACCACAAATCCCGCAGGCACGGTGATCTCTGCAAAGAAAGTGCCGAACTCCCCATAGAATTCGCCCACATAATGATAGCCGTCGGGATGCCAGAAGCCGTTCGGGCCGCGCCAGGCCTCTTCAGGCAGGTCCAGGGGCGGAGCCTTGGGAGGAAAGGCGTCATACACCACCATCTTGGGATACCACTGGGAGAGGATGTAGGTTCGGCCCGTTCGGCCCATCCGGGAGAACATGGTGGGAACCTTCACGGTGAAAGAGAACGTGAGGCGCAGGGTCTCCCCGGGGGGAAGGGGTTCGGGCAGCCAGATCTGGCCTTCCGTGTCCACGATCCGGAGCACACATCCGGGCATTTCCGGCGGACGGGCAAAGCGACGGCGCGCGCTGTAGGGAAGGGTGATCACGGTGCATCGGGTGGTTGTGTTGATCCGGAGTTCGGAGACGGTGATCCCGCCGAGATCTTCCGGAGCGGCCCGGTGGATGCGGAAGTCTCCCCGCTTTGCGGCCTCCCGGGCGAAGATGGAGTTCTTCCGATAGGCGTTGGGGTAGAGGTGCACCCACACAAAGGGCAGGGTGTCAGGCGAAGCGTTGGGATAGATCACCTCCTCCCGGGCAGTGAGGGTATGGTTCGCGGTGTCCAGAGACACCCGCAGAGTGGTGGTGAGATAAGGTTGCCAGGTCAGCGCCAGCCAGAGCACGACCATGCGTCCCACTCCTTGCTTGAAAGCGGCACATAGCGTGCAGGTTCGGAGATGGACTGTCAAAAGGCCTTTCCGATGCCCTTCGGATTCTGCTGTCCCGGACACGCTGGAGTGCGACCGGATGAAAAAACTCTGCTCACACCGCGAACCGGTCCTGCCAGGATTTTGACCCAGCAGGGCAAAGCCTTTCCCTTCCGCCTCCCATGGCGTATAATTGAAAGGCGCAACCAAACCGAGGAGGCTCGCGGTGAAACTGCTTTCGCTGTTTCAGGGCCTTGGCGTGACCTTTCGTCACATGTTCCGCAGGCGCTTCACCGTGCAATACCCAGAAGAGCGCAGACCTCTGCCCCCCCGGGCACGGTGGCTCCTGAATCTTCAGCGCCATCCGGACGGGAAGGAACGCTGCGTGGGCTGCATGCTCTGCGCCGCCATCTGCCCCACCGAAGCCCTCTATATTGTGGGCGAAGAGAACGATCCGGAAAACCCGGTTTCTCACGGTGAGCGTTATGCAAAGATCTGGGACTATGACACCGGACGATGCATCTTCTGCGGCTTCTGCGTGGAAGCCTGCCCCGAAGAAGCCATCATCATGGTGCCCAACTTTGAACTGGCCCGCACCAACCGCCGGGACATGATCCTCCACAAAGAGGACATCACGGTCCCGCCTGACCAGAAACCCATCCTGGCCTGGCAGGGCTTCTATCGGGACGTTCCGGAAAATCACGGCCCCGTGACCCTGCCCCTCAAAAAGCACCAGCAGTATGAGCGGTATCTCTGGAACCCCCAGAAACTCTCCAAAGAAGCCAAACGAGAGCTGAAGTTCCTTGAAGGCCCCTTTGAAAAACTTCTCAAAAGCGGAGACCGGGAATGACCCAGCTATACGTTTTGTTTTCCGTGCTGGCCCTGATGGCGGGTCTTCTCGTGGTGCTTCAGCGGAACCCCGTTTACAGCGCCCTGTCCCTGCTTGTGGCCTTCGTGGCCATGGGGTTCGCCATGATTCTTCTGGGGAGTCCCTTCCTGGGGGCGGTGTTCCTGATCATCTATGCCGGTGCCATCATCACCCTCTTCCTCTTCGCGCTCATGCTCCTGAACCTGCGTCGCCCGTCCTTTGACTTTGATTTTTCCCCCCGCTCCTATGCGGGGGTGATCGCTGTGGGGGCGGTGTGGGCGGCCACCCTGTTCGCCCTTTTCCACACTCCCGAACTCCAGCGGCCTTTCTCCGTCAACGCTTCCTTTGACCCCGCCTTTTACCGGATGGGCCTCTTCCAGCAATACATTGTGCCTTTTGAGATTCTCTCCGTGCTCCTTCTCGTGGCTCTGGTGGCCGTCCTGGCCCTGACCCGCAAGGAGGGGACGGAATGACTCTGGCTGCCGCCCTTGCCTTTCCCATCACGCTGTTTTTTGTGGGGCTTGTGGGCGTGGTGCTGCGCCGGAACCTCATCGTGATCCTGATGTCCATGGAACTCATGCTGAATGCGGCAGGACTCGCCCTCGTGGTGTTCCATGCCATGGATCCCTCCCCTGCCCCTGTGAGTCTGGTGCTCCTGCTTCTGGGGCTTGCTGCCGCGGAGGTGGCCATCGGTCTGGCTCTGGCCATCAACCTGGTCCGCCTTGAGGGCTCTCCCGACGTGGATCTGGCCCGGATACTCCGGGGTTGAGGAGGCACGACCATGGAAACCTATCTGATCGGGATGCTGCTTTTCCCCCTGGTGGGCGCCGCCCTCAACGGCGTGTTTGGACGTTTCTGGGCCCGGCGCGCCCACTGGATTGCCCTGGTGGGAATGGGCGGGGCCTGGGTTTTCGCGGTGCTTGGCGCCCTGCAGTTTTCCGGAGATGCCGTCCACATGGTGCTCTTCTCCTGGCTCCCGGTGGGAGATCTGAACCTCCATGCAGGGTTCTATTACGACGCCCTCACCCTGGTGATGACCCTCACCGTCACCACGGTGGCCTTCCTGATCCACGTGTATTCCGTGGGTTATATGCACGGCGATCCGGGCTATGCCCGGTTTTTCGCCGCCCTGAACCTCTTTGTGTTCGCCATGCTTCTCCTTGTGACGGCGGACAGCTATCTCCTGATGTTCGTAGGCTGGGAAGGGGTGGGGCTGTGCTCTTATCTCCTGATCGGCCACGAATACCACCGGAAGGCCGCCGCCGACGCCGCCCTCAAGGCCTTCGTGGTGAACCGGGTGGGGGATGCGGGCTTCCTCCTGGGGATGTTTCTGCTCTTCGGCATCACGGGAAGCCTGGTCTATCCGGAAGTGTTTGAACGCCTCCATCACCTTTCCGCGCTGCCCGCTCTCCTTCCGCTGGTGGG
>WFYF01000024.1 GCA_015490255.1 Caldifarciminota bacterium | reverse complement strand
CCTGTCAGGAGGGAGGGTACAGGATATTTCATGTAGATTTTTTCGTGAGGCACGCAGTTCATTTCGTGTAGATTTTTGATGAGGCAAGGCGGGGGGTTGCACTTTCCCAGTGAAGTCCGTATAATTAATCACCACACGCCCCCATCGTCTAGCGGCCTAGGATGCCAGGTTCTCAGCCTGGAGACCCGGGTTCGAGTCCCGGTGGGGGCGCCTCAAAACGCTGGGGGATCGTCTAACGGCAGGACGCCAGACTCTGGATCTGGTAGTGGAGGTTCGAATCCTCCTCCCCCAGCCATTTTTGTGTTATGCTGGATCGTCAGATACTCCGTTCTCCCGAGGGCATCGCCCGGCTGAAAGAGGCCCTGAAACATCGGGGGTATGATCCCGGTGTGGTGGAGCGTCTGGTGGCCCTGGATGAGCGGTGGCGGGAGCTCACCCGGGAAGTGAACGAACTCCGGCGGGTGCAGAACGAGAAGGCCCGGATGGTGGGACGTCTCAAGCGGGAGGGCAAGCACGAAGAGGCCGAGCAGGTGATCCTGGAATCCCGCACCCTGTCCGAAAAGATTCAGGTTCTGGAGCAGGAGCTGCGAGAGATCTCGGAACGATTTGAGCGGGAATGGCTCCTGGTGCCCAACATTCCCCACGAGTCGGTCCCCGTGGGAGAGGACGAGTCCGCCAACGTGGTGGTCCGGACGTGGGGAGACCTTCCTTCCTTTGATTTTGAACCCCGACCCCACTGGGAACTCGGCGAGATTCTAGGCATCCTGGACTTTGAATCTCCCCGGGTGATGTCCGGTTCGCGGTTTGTGGGATACCGGGGGCTGGGAGCCCGCCTGGAGCGCGCCCTCATCCAGTTTTTCCTGGACCTGCACACTACCGAGCACGGCTATACGGAGGTGATTCCGCCGGTGCTGGTCCGGGAAGAGAGCATGATCGCCTCGGGGCATCTCCCCAAATTCCGGGAAGAAATGTATGAAATTCCCGCCGACGGTCTGTTCCTCATCCCCACCGCCGAGGTGTCCCTGGCCAACCTTCACCGGGATACGCTGTTTGCCGAAGAGGAGCTTCCCCGGTATTACACGGCCTACACCCCCTGTTTCCGCCGGGAGGCAGGGGCCTATGGCAAGGATGTCCGCGGCATGATCCGCCTCCACCAGTTCAACAAGGTGGAGCTGTTTAAATACACCCTGCCCGAACAGTCCTACGACGAGCTGGAGCGGATGCTCCAGGACGCCGAACGGGTGCTCCAGCTTCTGGGCATTCCCTACCGGGTGGTGGCCCTTTCCACCGGGGATATGGGCTTTGCGGCAGCCAAAACCTATGACATCGAGGCCTGGGCGCCGGGGCTCCAGCGGTGGCTGGAGGTTTCCTCGGTTTCCAACACCGAGGATTTTCAGGCCCGCCGGGCCGGCGTCCGGGTGCGCCGGAGAAACGGCACGGTGGAATATGTCCATACCCTGAACGGTTCAGGGCTGGCCACTCCCAGGACCTTCATCGCCCTTTTAGAGAACTTTCAGCAGAAAGACGGCAGTGTGGTGATCCCCGAAGCGCTCCGCCCCTATATGGGCGGACTGGAAGTGATTGAACCGCAATAACCAGGAGTGAAGCATGCCGGCACCCAAACGCAGACATTCCCGGTCCCGCTCCCGCAAGCGCCGGACCCATTACAAGGCTGAGGCGCCCACCCTGGTCCGGTGCCCGCGGTGCAACGAATGGAAACGCCCCCACCACGTGTGCCCGAGCTGCGGGTATTACAAAGATCGGCCGGTGATCATTATCACCGGTTCGGACGAGTGATCCCATGGAAGGGGTGAGGGTGGTTCTGGACGCCATGGGGACCGACCGGGCCCCCGGGCCCGAGGTGGAGGCCGCCCTCATCCTGGCCCGGGAAAACCCGGAAATTGACCTTGTTCTGGTGGGGCAGGAGGAGGCCATCCGGAAGGCCTTCCGGGAGCGCCACGAAGTGGTGCGCTGCGAGATCGTCCATGCCCCCGAACGGGTGACCATGCAGGACAAGCCCGCCGAAGCCCTCAAGTCCAAACCGGAGTCCAGCATCGCGGTGGGGATGCGTCTGGTGAAGGAAGGCAAAGCCGACGCCTTTGTCTCGGCGGGCAACACCGGGGCGGTCATGGCCTTCGCCCTCCGGGTTCTCGGGCGCCTGAAGGGGATTCAGCGACCGGCCATCGCCGCAATTTTCCCGAGTCTCCGGGGCCCGGTGCTGGTGCTGGATGTGGGGGCCAACACGGATCCCCGCCCCCGGCATCTTGTGGAGTTTGCGGTGATGGGCGAGATCTTCGCCCGGTATATCCTGAACAAACCGGATCCCCGGGTGGCCTTTCTGTCCATCGGCGAGGAGGACGTGAAGGGCAACGAGCGGGTGAAGGAAGCCCGGCCCATGCTGGAGCGCATTGAGCATTTGCAGTTCATCGGCAACATTGAGGGAAACCATATTCTGCAGGGGCGGGCGGATGTGG
>WFYF01000023.1 GCA_015490255.1 Caldifarciminota bacterium | reverse complement strand
GGTGGGGGCTGCCCGGGTCCGGGACCTGTTTGAGCAGGCCCGGAAGCATGCGCCGGCCATCATTTTCATTGACGAGCTGGATGCGGTGGGACGCCTCCGGGGAGCCGGTCTGGGCGGCGGACACGACGAGCGGGAGCAGACGCTGAACCAGCTCCTGGTGGAAATGGACGGATTTGATTCTTCGGAGGGGATCATCGTGCTGGCGGCCACCAACCGCCCGGACGTCCTGGATCCGGCTCTGCTGCGGCCGGGTCGTTTTGACCGGATGGTGGTGGTGGACCGTCCCGACGTGGACGGCCGTCTGGCCATCCTCCGGATCCACGCCCGGAACGTGGTGCTTGCCCCGGATGTGGACCTGGCGGCCATCGCCCGGGCCACGCCCGGGTTCTCCGGGGCGGATCTTGCCAACCTGGTGAACGAGGCGGCCATCATTGCCGCCCGGAAAGGAAAGAACCAGGTGGAGCAGGAGGACCTTCTGGAGGCAAAAGACAAGGTGAGCCTGGGGAAAGCCCGGAAGAGCCTGGCCCTTTCCGAAGAGGAGAAAAAGCGCATTGCCTATCATGAAGCCGGACATGCTGTGGTCTCCCGGCTGGTGCCCAATGCGGACCCCATTGAAAAGGTGAGCATCATCCCCCGGGGGATGGCCCTGGGGGTAACCCAGTCCCTGCCGGAGGAGGATCGGCATATCTATACGGCCAGTTATCTTCGGGACACCATGGCGGTGATGCTGGGAGGGTATGCGGCGGAGCGCCTTGTGTTCGGAGAGGTGTCCACCGGAGCCCAGAACGACATTGAGCGGGTGACGGAACTCGCCCGACGGATGGTGACCACCTGGGGGATGTCTCCGGAACTGGGACCGGTGGCTTTCGGGAAAGAGGAAGGGGCCGTGTTTCTGGGACGGGAACTGGGGGTACGCAAAACCTTTTCGGAAAAGATCGCCGAGCGGATTGATATGGAAATCCAGCGGCTGGTGAAAGAGGCTCTCGCCCGGGCAGAGAACCTGCTCCGTGAACACCTTTCCGGACTCCACGCCCTGGCCCGGGCGCTTCTGGAACGGGAAACCGTCCTGGGGCCGGAGGTGGACCGGATCCTGGGGATCGCACCGCCTGCAGACGAGATGCCCGCATGAACACCTTTCGTCTTCCTTTTCTTCCGGGATACGGTCTGACGGGGACTCTGGACGGATCAGGCCGGCTCCGGGAACTGCGCCTTGCAGAAGGGCCCGTCACGCCACAGCAGCCCCGGCCTTCACCGCCCTGGTGGGAGGCCTTTGCAGAGGCGGTGGCACGGTATGCCGGGGGCCGCCCGGTGGATTTTCGGTTTGTGCCGCTTGTGTGGGGAGGCCTCACCCCCTATGCCCGGAGGGTGCTCCGGACCCTGCAGGAGCGGGTGAGTTGGGGCGAATGCGTCACCTATGGAGACCTGGCCCGCATGAGCGGGGGGTCTCCCCGGGCGGTGGGACAGGTGATGCGTCGCAACCCCTGGGTGATCGTGGTTCCCTGTCACCGGGTGTGTGCTGCCCGGGGGATCGGAGGCTATGCCTATGGAACAAAGATCAAACAGATGTTGCTGGACCTTGAGCGGGGTGTCCCGCTGAACAGGGAGGACATTCATGAGCCAGCCGGAACGCATGGGCGCGGAGTTCGCCCTGGTGGGCTTCTTCACCTTCGTGGGGGATGACCCCTCGGCCACCCTCCGGGAGTTTGAGGAGATCCCCCGGGAAAAGATTCACGCGCTGGAAGAGGCCATCCGGGAGACCTTTTTCAAGGACGATTCGGTCCAGGTGGTGCTCTATCCGGCGGTGGTTCCGGTGGACTATGCGCAGGAGGCCATCCGGGATTTCCACCGGATTCTGGAAACCGGGATAGAGGAGGATGCAGGAGAAAGCTGAAAATCTCAAGGCCGTTCTCCGGCGTTATCCCACCGGGATCACGGTGGTGACGGTGCTTTCTCCGGAAGGTGCGCCTTATGGGCTCACGGTGAACGCCTTCATGTCCCTCTCCATGAACCCGCCGTCGGTGGTGGTCTCCCTCAACCGGGAGGGCCGCACCGCGGCGGTCCTGGAACAAACCGGCCGGTATGCGGTGAACCTCCTGGGGGAAGGGCAGGAAGACCTGGTGTGGCGGTTTGCCGACCCCCGGCGCACCATGGCGGAGCGCTTTGAGGGCGTGGCCACCGAAATCCGGGACGGGTGGGTGATCCTTCCAGAGAGCATGGGGATGATCCGGGCGGTGGTGCGGGAACGGATCCCGGTGTATGACCACGTGCTTTTTGTGGGGGAGGTGGAGGAGGCCCGTTTTCTGCACCCGGAGCGGAGGCCCCTGATCTACTGGAACCGGGAGATCTTCCGTGGCCCAGATCGTGATCGTTGAGGACGATCCGGACCTTTCCGGGCTGCTGGCCATGGCCCTGCAGGATCACCGGGTCCGCACCTTCAGCAACGCCGAGGACGCGCTGTTTTTCATGGAAACCCACCCGCCGGACCTGCTGATCCTGGACTGGATGCTCCCGGGCATGGACGGTCTTCAGGTGCTGAAATACCTCCGGGGGCACCGACACCTGCGGCGTGTCCCGGTGCTGATGGTGACTGCCCGGACCCATGAGGAAGACGCGGTGGCGGCCCTGCGGGAAGGGGCGGACGACTATATCCGCAAGCCCTTTTCCATCCGGGAGTTCACCGCCCGGGTGGAAGCCCTCCTTCGCAGGCATGAACGTTCCCGGGAGCCTTCTCTCTTTCTCCGTTCGGGGGATCTGCTTCTGGACCTGGAAGAGAAAGCGGTGTATCTGGACGGCCGGCCCCTCCGGCTCACTCCCATGGAGTTTCAGATCCTTGAAGTGCTGATGCGCAACGCGCGGCACGTGCTCACCCGGGAGTATATTCTGAGCGCCATCGGGGTGGTGGGGGAAGTGACCCCCCGCACGGTGGACGTCCACATCCGCCACCTGCGGCAGAAACTGGGAGAATATGGACAATACATTGAAACCCGCCGGGGTTTCGGCTACCGGTGGGCCGGCCCTCCCTGATATGAGTCTGTTCTTCTCCGTGTTCCTGCCTCTGTTTGCGGCCATGGACCCCTTCGGGATTTTCCCCCTGTTTGTGGCTTCCACCCGGGACCTTTCCGGACGCGCGGTTCGGCGGCTGGCCCTCCAGGCCACTCTCACCGCCCTGGGCGTGGGACTGGTGTTTCTCTTTGCGGGGAAAGCCTTTCTGGCTCTGCTGGGGATTTCCATTGAGGATATGCTGGTGGCGGGAGGAATCCTGCTTCTGGTGATTGCCATTCAGGACATGACCTCAGGGGAAAAGCCCCAGCGGAAGATCCGTTCTCCCTATTTCGGTGTGGTGCCCATCGGTGTGCCTCTCATCGTGGGACCGGGCGTGATGACCACCCTCTTGACTCTGTCCCAGCGATTCTCCCTGCCCATGGTGTTCCTGGGCTTTTTCACCAACGTGTTTCTGGTCTTTCTTCTGCTTTATTTCTCGCAGCCCCTCACCCGCCGGATCGGCACGGCGGCTGCGGAGATCCTTTCCAAGATCCTGATGATCTTCCTTGCGGCCATTGGCGTTTCCATGATCCGCGCGGGGCTGGGGTGAGAGCCTATCCCTGCTGATCCTTTCGGGGCAGCACCGGAGCGACCACCGGGTCCGCAGTGAGTTTCTCCCAGGCCCGGAGGATCATCGCCTCAAAGGTGAGGTTCTCTCCGAGCCCTTCCACGTCAAACCGGAGATCCGCAAACACCTCCGGGTGATTCCGGACCGCCTGGAGGATGCGGTGGGGGTTGAAATCCCGGGTGAGCGTGATCCAGCGAATCAGCCGGCGGCGGGTGTCCCATTCGTCCACAAGAACTCTGGTCCACGCCCGATCATCCAGCCAGAAATCGGAGACATCTTTTTCCCGATACGGAACGGCGTGGAACTCAACCGTACGGTCATCATATCCGAAAGCCATCTTAACGCACGTCATCGTTCCGCTGTGTGCTTTCCCATATCCTTCGTTCCACTTCTTATGGGGTGTCCGGAGGTTTCCCTATGCGAAAACTCAATGAAGAGGACCCCCGCCATCGTCTGAATCATACAGTCCTGAACGCGATCCGTGAAGATCGGGATATTTCCAAAGACTCTGCAAAATCCTGCAGAGGTTTTATTTCGGGGCCCCGGTCAGGGGGGGTATGGATAAAATTGTGTAAAGGGGTGTATCCCTAAAAAGGTGCCAAAAGGAGGATGAGCATGCCGAAGAAGAAGAAGAAGGACGAACAAAAGAAAGACCTGATCGATGATCTCCTTGATGAAATCTACGAGCGCCGGGCAAAAGGCGAACGCGTTGGTATGGCCTATCTCCTTGAACAACTCCTGAACGCCATCATGGAGCGAGAACGCCAGAATTTCCTCAAAAAACTCAAGGAAAACGGCGAAAAGGACTATGCCAACGGCTTTTACCAGCGCTCCCTCAACCTCTCTCTCGGCTCCCTCAACCTCAAAATCCCTCGTGTACGCTACTCCCGGTCC
>WFYF01000022.1 GCA_015490255.1 Caldifarciminota bacterium | reverse complement strand
TGTGTATAAGAGACAGAAGTCCACCTTTTCCTCGCCGCTGCTCCCGATCGGGCGGTGGGAGGCATGT
The DNA here is from genome assembly GCA_015490255.1 of Caldifarciminota bacterium. Lineage (GTDB taxonomy): Bacteria > Hydrothermota > Hydrothermia > S141-80 > S141-80 > S141-80. Next base: position 2,006 of record WFYF01000022.1, on the reverse strand, counting down.
TCCGGGACATTCTGGACATAGAAGGCGGGCTGGACGAGGAGCGTCTCTTCATGGCCCTTCTGGCCCGTCTTTCCGGGATGGAACGATGTGTGGTCCGTGTGGAGGACCTGCACTGGGCAGACGATCTTTCCCTGAATCTCCTGGAGCGCCTTGTGGTGGCCTTTCCGGGCAGGCTTCAGGTGTTCGCCACCGCCCGCCCCGATGGGCAGCAGGCGCTCATGCGCCTGGTTCGGGCCTTCCGGGTTCGGGATGCCCGGGTGGAGGTTCTGGAGCTCGGTGGACTTCCCCGGGAAGCCCTGGAGGCCATGGCGCAGGATCTTGCTCCGGATCTCCCTGAGCCTCTCAAGGATGCTTTTGTGGATCGGGCCCAGGGGAATCCCCTGTTTCTGGAGGAAATGCTCCGCACCTGGATGGAAGAGGGGAGGGAAGACCTGCCCGAACGCATTGAAGGGCTGGTTCAGGAACGGGTGGACCGCCTTCCCGCCGAGTTGAAGGATACGCTGAAAAAGATTTCCGTTCTGGGATCCCGCTTCGGACGGGCAGAACTTGCCCTTCTGGAAATCTCTCCGGAGGATTTTGCCTTTCAGCGGCTTGTGCAGACCGGGTGGCTGGAAGCATCCGGAGAGGGCTGGGCGTTTCGCAATCCGGTGGTTCGGGAAGCGGTCTATCGGATGCTCCTGCGGCGGGAACGCAAGGCGCTTCATGAGAAAATCCTTCATGCCCTGGAGCAGGAGGGCGCGCCGCCGGAGGTGCTGACGTTCCACGCTGTGGAGGCGGGGGAGTGGGACAGAGCCCTGACCTATGGTCTTCAGGCAGCGGAAAAACTTCTGGAGCTCCGGGCTTTCCGGGACCTTGGCCGAATCGTCCGGTGGCTGGAAGATGCGCTGGAACAGGGGGCAGGCGGTGAAGCAGCCCGGCATGCCGTGATGTATTACCGGGCGGAGTGGCTCCGGAACACGGGGGAACGTCAGGAAGCCCTGAACATTGCCAATGCCGTCCTTGTCCGCCCCGCATCGGAAACCCCATTCTATCGTAAGTTTCTTTTGCTGAAGGCGGATACGCTGGCCGCAATGGGCAAAACTGACGAAGCCTGGAAACTGCTTGAACAGAGCGCACCCGAAGAACAGGACCCATTGTGGTTACGCACAAAAGCCACCATCCAGCTTCTCCGGGGAGAACACCTGCAGGACCTGGCTGAACGGCTGGATCGGGAAGTTATGCATCGTATCAGAGAGAATCGTATTGAAGATATTGGGGCACTGGTCCTTTTGCTGATGCGTGCTCTCCGGTATGCCGGCAAAGTGGAGCGGGCTCTGGAAGTGCTGGGAAATCTCCGGAGTGTCTTGCCCGAAAAGGGGATGGAGGGACTCCAGGCCCGTTTGTGGCACGAGGAGGCTGAACTTCTTCGGCTTAAAGGGCAGGTGGAGGAGGCCCGACAGGCTTTTGAAAAGGCCCTTCAGCACGTGGAGAATCTCGGGGACCGCTCCCTCCTGGGGACCGTGCTGTTTGACTATGCCCGGCTGCTTCGCCATCTGGGGGAAACCCGGAAGGCCCGGAACCTTCTGGAACGGGCTTTGCGGGTGGGAAGGTCCCTGGAGAGCTTCGGCATCCAGTTCCACGCCATGGTGAACCTTGCCCTCAACGCCCTGGATGAGGGCATGCTTTCAGAGGCCTATGGCTGGCTGGATGAGGCCGAAGGCATGGCCCGGGAGGTGAACAACCTGCGCTCGGTGGGCATGGTCCTCCATCTGCGGGGCGCCATTTGGTTCCTGTATGAGGGGGAGGCAAGCCCGGACGTGGGGGAACATCTCCAGGAGGCCCTGGACATTGCCGAAGCCTCCGAGGAAGCTCCGGGCATCGCCGCCAACGCGGTGCTGCTGGGCTGGTTTCATCTGGTCACAGGGGACCGGGCCGAAGCCCGGAAATATTTCCAGAAAGCCCACGCCCACCAGGACGCCCTGTCGCCGGCGGCCCGGGCCGCCCTTTGCTGGGGCCTTCAGCTGATC
>WFYF01000021.1 GCA_015490255.1 Caldifarciminota bacterium | reverse complement strand
GTCCATGAGGGGCCCGCCCCGCAGGGGGTCCTCCAGCTCCGGAAACTCCACCAGCACCTCCGTCATTTCGTTCCCGCGCTCCCCGCATCCGATATACACCACCACGTCCACCAGGGCGTATTTCGCCAGGGTCTGCTCCGTCACGGTCTTTCCGGTTCCGAACCCCCCCGGCAGCGCGGCGTTGCCCCCCAGGGCAATGGGAAAGAAGAAGTCCAGGATCCGCTGACCCGTGCGGAGGGGCACAACGGGGCGTTCTTTGTCCCGGAAAGGCCGGCCGATCCGGACCGGCCACTTGTGGGCCAGCTTCACCTCATAGGTCTTTCCTTCGGCGTCCCGGAGCACCGCTACCGTGTCGTTCACGGTGAACTGGCCCTCCTGGATGTCCACCACCTCAAAGGTCTCCTCCATATCCTCCTTGTCCAGCACGGTCTTGCCCTTCAGGTTGGGGGGCACCATCACCCGGTGGACGATGGAGTGGGTTTCCGGGACCTCACCGATGATGCTGCCCAGCCGAACCTTATCGCCCTTTTTCACCGTCGGGGTGAAGGGCCACTTCCTGTCCAGGGGAAGGGACGGCACGTCCACACCGCGCTCCACGAAATCCCCGCGGAGCTCCCGGATGGCGTCCAGCGGCCGCTGAATCCCGTCAAAGGCCGTGCCGAGCAGCCCGGGGCCCAGCGTGACGGCCAGGGGCTGGCCGGTCCGCTCAATGGGCTCTCCCACAAAGAGTCCGGAGGTTTCCTCATACACCTGGATGAAGGCACGGTCCTCGGAGAGGCGGATCACCTCCCCGATGAGGCGCTCCTTCCCCACGAACACGATCTCGTTCATCTGGGCCCCGGTCATGTTTTTCCCGACCACCAGGGCCCCGGAAATGCGCTCAATCACAGGCTGACTCATCCCTTTGCCTCCTTATTCCACGTCTTTTCCGGCATCTTCACGGATGTCGGAGGTGAACTTCTCCGCATCCTCCCAGCGATCCTTGAGCTCTTTCATAAGTTTGGGCAGGGTGGTGTATTCCATCTCCTTCAGCCCCAGGCGATGGGGCTCAAAGGGTCCCATCCTGCGGAGATAATTGGCCAGTTCGTTGGCCTGGCGACGGGCGTCGTCAAAAGAGGGGTCGTCAAACAGATCCCGGGGACCCACCAGCCGACCTTCCGCGATCTGAAACCCCGCCGCGATCACCCGGGGCGGGCCGTCAAAACGGGTGGGATTGGCCTGATAGAAGGCCACGGGCATCAGCGGACCATGATGGGATCCCCGCATCCACCCGGGCACAATCCAGGGAGAAGCAAAGGGCTCCAGAAGTTCTCCCACCGCGGGGAAACCCGACTGGGCCCGCACAATCAGCACAGGGTCGTCCTTCCCGATATAGCGCCCGGCGATGAGGGAAAGGCGCTGGGTGGAGGAGGCGGCTGCGATCGCACCGTCTGAAGCCCGGTACACATAGCGAATGGTGTATTCTTCCGGCGCACCGATGAAGGCGAGAAGCTTGTAAAGCTCCTCCGGTGCCTTGAACTTGATCACCCGGTTGTTGTAGAGGTCCAGCACCTCAAAGATGAAGCCCTGGTTCATGCTGGGATCAATCACCAGACCCGGCGTGTTGAAGGGATCGGCAAACATCTTGTAAAGGGCATAGTTCCAGGCTCCCGGTGAGGTCTTGTCCGCCATAAACACCACCACCGGCTCGGAGGGGCGCTCCTCAAACTCCATCTCCGCCACACCGGGGCCCATGCCTTTGACGTTTCCGGAAAACGTGTCGGAAAGAAGGTCCTGGCCGGCCCCATAGAGTTTCAGCCGGCGGGCTTCCTGGGTGGCCTCCATGAAGGTATCCCAAGCCAGCTTGTGGATTTCTCCACTGTCGGGGCCTTTGGTGTGGGTGATGACGAGCTGAAGGTCGTCTCCCACGCTCATCACCACATAGTCCAGAATCAGACCGTCCTCTTTGGCCTTCCGGAGTTCCTCATCCGCCACCTCCTTGAGGCGGGGATGGATGCCGGAGTGCCCGACATAGCCTCCGATATCGGCTTTGATCACGCTGAGGGTGACCTTCATCCTCAAAACCTCCCGTTATGTTGTTTTTCTCACGTTTCTCACGGCACCATCAGGGTCCGGGTCCAGGTCCCTGCCGGGGACGTCACCATGATGCGATACACCCCGGGAGACAGAAGAGGGAGGGCGACGCGGTCCCCGCCGGTGAGAGAAGCTGTCCAGCGGACCCGGCCAAGGGCATCCAGCAGCCCGACGCGCGCCTGAGGGATCCGGGAAGAAAGCCGGATGTGCCTTCCCTCCACGAGGAAGGACGGTCCCATCCGGTCGTTTCTTTCCGCCACGTCCACCGTCTGGACCTGGAAGATCCACAGCCCCGATTGCATGTCGCTCACATACACGAAGGGCCACCGAACCATCACGCCCCACGCCCCTTCGTACAGTCCGGCATCGCTTTGAGGATAGGTGTCATACCGGGCGGCCAGAACGGGGTTGGTCGGGTCGGAAATGTCCAGGACCACCAGGCCCGCCGTATAGTGGGAGACGAAGGCCAGACTGTCCCCCACCACCTGGACGTTGTGGGCGATGGGATCGCCAAGGTCAAAACTTCCCACAAGGGTCCATGGGGTGGTCTGAGTGGACCAGATCCACACAGCACCTTCCTCAACCTCGTCGGTTTGCACCACGAACTGCCGGCTTTCCGTCGGCCAGACGGCGTGTCCCCAGGAGCCTGAACCCTGGGACAGGGTTGGAGAATATCCCGCAAGGACCGGGGAGGAGGGGGTGCTGACATCATACATCCGGAGTGTCCCAAAAATGCCATTCTGACTGAAGGTCCCGGCGGCAACGTACAGCGTGTCTCCGGAAACCGCGATGTCATGTGCGTCATAAGACTGCAAGGCCCCATCCACGCTGGATAGAACAACAAGCTGGGCAGGCTGGGCCGGATTGCTCACATCCCAGATTTCCACCTCTCCGGCCGTATACAGGATACCGTTGTGCACGAAAATGTTGTGGGTGCCATAGGGGAGGGGAATCCATCCCGTCAGAACGGGGCTGGAGGGATCCGTGATGTCCCAGATGAGCACACCGGCGGAATCCTGACAGGGCGAGCCAAAGCACTGGTTGGCCACATACAGATGGTTGCCCTCCGCCTTGAGATCCCAGGGGTTTTGCAGCCTGGGATCGGTGACGGCGGCAAGATGCACGGGATTGGCGGGGTCAGCCACGCTGTAGATGTGAACGTACGGCGTGGCTCCCCAAGGGGCCATCACAAAGGCCAGGGTGTCTTCCACCCACAGATCCGCAAGACCACCCGCCACCGGAATGTTCACGAGCGGCACGAGCTGCACGGCTGCCACAAGGGCGAGCCCCATCACCGCTTCCCTCCCGGAACCTGGATCATGGGGATCAGGCTCTGGTCAAAGGGCATGATGATCACCGTGTTGTTCTGGGAGGCCAGCACGTCCTTCAGGCGCTCAATGTAATACCACTGGAGATATTCCCGGGTGAGGGAAGCCCGGATGATGCGCTGGGCCTCGGCAATCCCCTGAGCCTCAATCACCTTCCGCTCTTTTTCTTTCTGCTCTTTCTCCAGAACAAACTGCATCTTCTCGGCTTCCTGCTGGGCCACCAGTTTGGCTTCAATGGCCCGGACAAAGTCCTGGGGCAACCGGAGCTCCCGCACCCGCACATCCACAATCTCAAGCTTACCGGTCTGCTCTTTCACCGCCTGCCGGATCTCCTGATCAATGGCCTCTTCCACAGCCTTCCGGTTCTGATAGAATTCCACCGCCCGGAACTGGCTTGCGATGTTCCGGACCGCCGAACGGATGGTGGGACGCAGAAAGTTGGTCTCCCAGTCGCCGTTATACTGCACATAGAGCTCCGCAGCGCTGTCCGGGACCACCCGATAGACCACCGTCATCTCCACCACGATGGGAAGCCCGTCCTTGGTCAGCACGTCAATGGGCTCTTCCCGGCCTTCTGTGTCCCGGTCAGAGGTGAAATGCAGAGCCACGTTGTAAACCGGCACCCGGAGGAGCTGCTGGATGGCGGGAATATAAAGCCCCACAAAGCCATCCCCCGTCTCCTCCATCTTCACTTTCCCCAGGAACTTCCACACCCCCACAAAACCGGTGTCCACCACCCCCACCGCACAGCCGGTGAGGGTGGCGGCAAGCCCCACCACGACGAGATTACGGAACCAGGATCTTCTTCGTCTCATTGTGTCCCGCCCCCTGAAGTTTGAGGAACATCACCCCCCGCACTCCCCGGGGAAGCACAACCCGGGTGATGCCCTGAACCCGACCCGACCGGGAAAGCACCTGCCGTCCCAGCGGGTCAAACAGCGCAAGCCGGAAGGGGCTTCCCACCGGGAGCCCCCAGGCAAGTTCCAGCACCCTGCCCTGCACCGACAGGCGGGCAAGGGAAGGCGCCCCTGCACCGGAAGCTTCTTCCACCGGGGTGCTGTAGCGTTCGCCGAGGGAAAGGAGGAGCAGGCGCTTCACGCCGGCCCCATCGTCCTGGGTGGCCCAGCCCCGGGCCGTCCGGATGAGGTCGCTGGAGGCCACAAAATCCACCCCCTGGATGCCGTTCAGGAAGATCTTGCCCCGGTTCACGGGTGTGAACACCGAATCTCCCCAGAAGAGGGAGTCAAACTGATATTCCACGAAGACGATCTCGTCGCTGCGGGAAAGCACAAACCGGCGGGTCCCGTCCCAGACGTGGGCCAGACCGCTGTACTCCGCCCCTCCAGGCGTTTCGTAAATCCGCTCATAGATGGGATCCACCGTGAAGTTGATCCGGTAGACCTGGGGATTGCCGAAGCCCTGGGGAGGCACATTGGTCACATAGAGCTTCTGCGTCACCGGATCCCAGTCCAGCCCCATGGGCACACCGTAGAGGTCCACCGTGTCCGCCCAGTTCAGGGAGTCCAGAAGGGCTCCCGTGGTGTCCACCTTCAGGAGATACTGCCCATACAGGGCATTCGCCGAGTCCCCATACAGACTGACCCAGAAAAAGCCAGAGTCCGGAACAAAGGTGAGATCCACCGCGTAGTCCATGATTCCCTGGGTATAGCCCGAAGGGTGGACCAGCGGCACTTCAAAGAGCTGGGTCAGGGTGTTTGTGGCTGGCTCAAAGCGATAGACGAAATACCGGTGCGGTCCTGAAGGAGGGTTGGACGTGTTGGGCTGGGCCACGAGAAGATAAAGGAAGTTCTGTCCCCACGCCGCATCCACACCCCGGAGATACTGATTAGCCGGCAGCATCCCGGAAAGATCGTATGCGGCCAGAATGGTCCCCACCTCTGCGGGCGTGAGGTCAAAGGTGGCCGAAAGGGTGTTGTTGGGGGTGAAGGGATCCCCGGAGGCTGTGAGGGTGGCCACCACCTGATACCGGTCATCCAGGGCAAGCCCCGTGATGTTGGGAAGCTGGACCTGCTGGGTGCTCTGCGGGGAAAGGGACACCGGCTGGGACTGGCTGTAAAGGGGACCGTTGCCTGCGGTGTCAAACACCTCCACCGTCAAGGTGGCGTTCACCGTGGCCGAGGGATCGTTGGAAAACACCTCCACCACCAGCGGAATGTTCTGCTGATCATTTTCAGGAACCCAGCCGTTCGGGGAGAGAATGGCCGAGACCCCCACGTCTCCGGCCAGGCTCCAGTCCCCGAGGAGCCGGACGTTGTCCACCGCCACGCCCCATCCCCAGACGCCGTCGTCGGCATACACAAAGCGGACCATCAGGGACTCCGCGGAGAGATAGGCCGCGGAAAAGGTGTGCGTGATGCGCCCCGTGTCGGCAAGCTGGGTGGACGCATAGATCACCTCGGGGCTGCTCCACACACCCCCGCTTTTGTAGGCCGCCTCCACCCGGAAGGTGTCCCCTCCCACCGCATAGAAGGCGTAGTCAAACTCCAGCAAAAGCTGGGACAGGCTCACCCCGGGAAGCCCGAACACCCGCTCCAGCACTTCCTGGGTGGCCGCAGCCGTGTCTGTTGCCGCATCGTCGCTATAAACGGCAAAAGAGCCGGAAAATCCCGAAGGCGTGGGCAGCCCCCCGGGATAGGTGAAGTCTGCCGTCCAGGTCACACCGTCACCGTTGCCGTCCGTGACGGTCCAGAGCCCCAGGCTGTCAAAGGGCTCAAAAGCCAGGGTGGAGAGGGTTGCGACAACCAGCCAGGTCATGGAGCCTCCTCCTGTTTGCGAATCAGGGGCAAAAGGATTTCAAGGGTGTCCCCCTCCCGCACCACCGTGGCACGGAGGGTGTCCCCCCAGCTGTGATCGGCC
>WFYF01000020.1 GCA_015490255.1 Caldifarciminota bacterium | reverse complement strand
GATTAGGGCACCACGTGATGGTGGGGTTTCCCCGGGGTTGTGGAAGTTCAAATTCCTCTTTGAGCGATTAGGGCCCAGCGAATAGCCATTAAAAAGCTATTAGTCCCCAAGTTCAAATTCCTCTTTGAGCGATTAGGGCCTTTGTCATGGCGGGAGGGAAGCAATTCGGGGAGAAGTTCAAATTCCTCTTTGAGCGATTAGGGCAGGTGGTGGAAAGGGAACCAGCCCCACAGATAATAGTTCAAATTCCTCTTTGAGCGATTAGGGCGGACGACGAAATTATAGCGTTCATGCGGGGTTTCGTCAGGTGGCACCCCCCCATTTTGCGTCAAACCTCCGGCTGTGTTTTCGCACACCCTCACCGCAGATGCCAAAGATCCACTCCACAAGCCTAAAACCTCCACCCCGAACCTTCAACCCGGTTTGACACACGAGGTCCCACCCTGCGACGTTTCAGAACGAACGCATTGCGGGATCCCATATATGAGACTTCCCATAACCGGCAGGAATTTCCAGCGCGAAATCGCAACATGCCGCCCCTCTGGACGGTTTCCGGTCCAGGGTGTATGCTTCAGATATGATCAGGAGGGTGGGGCTTTTCCTCGGCGATTGTCTGGTGCTCATGGCCATGGTGAGCGCAGGGCTTGCGGCTCACGGGCGGCCTGTCGTTCTGGAAGATGTGCTGACCGTTGCCTTCCCCTTCCAGCTGAGCTGGGTTCTTGTGGTCTGGGTTCTCGGGTTTCAGCGCACCGCCACCCGGTTCCGGGATGTGGTCCGGGCCTGGGTGGTCGCCTTTCCTCTGGGACTATCGCTCCGAATCATGCTGGGAAGAGAGGTTCCGCTGGCCTTTGCCCTGGTGACTTTTGTGACCCACGGTCTGGCCATGGTTCTCTGGCGTTCGGTGATCGCACGATGGCTGTGCCGCTTGCGCTGAGCGTCCTCCTTCCAGCCGTGCTTCCCGGCACCCTCCTGGTGGCCGGAGACACCCTTTTCGTGGAGATTCTCACCACCGAACAGGAACGGGCCCTCGGTCTCATGTTCCGCACCGAACTTCCGGAAAACCGCGGCGCCCTGTTTGTCTTTCCCCGACCTCAACATCTTTCTTTCTGGATGAAAAACACATACATCCCCCTGGATCTCGCTTTTCTGGACGCCTCCGGGGTGATCGTGGAGCTGCACGCGCTCACCCCCCTGGACGAGCGCCCTGTGACCTCGTCCACACCGGTTCCCTTCGCCCTGGAGGTGAACCGGGGATATTTTGCCCTACGGGGTGTGGGTGTGGGAGATACCATTCGCCTTCCGGCATGGCTGACCGCCCCCTATGAGGAGGGACCCGGTGGAACGGTGGGTGGTGCTCACGAGTGGTGGCGTTGAAAGCGCTGCCCTCTTGGTCCACATGCTGGAGAAGGGGGAGGTGGTGCCGGTGTACGTCCGGACCGGATTCCCCTATGAAACCGCTGAAGCGAGAAAGATCCGTTCTCTCCTGGACGTGATCGCCCGGCAGAGACTTCATCCCCTTCGGGAAGTCACCCTCCAGGGACTTGCCCTCCACCTTCCGCCGGAACTTGCCCGGGAAGAGGATGTGGAAATTCCCCTTCGGAACCTGACCCTTGCCGGCCTGGGCGCTCTGGTGGCCCACGAGGTGGGTGCCCGGGGGGTGGTCATGGGAACGCTGGGCAACGCCCCCTTTCCCGATAACAACCGGGACTATCTGGACCGTCTGGAGCAGCTCCTCCGGGAAGGGTTGCGCCGTCCGGGTTTTTCCCTCCTCACGCCCTTCATGGGACGTCCCAAAGAAGAGATCCTCCAGTCGTTTGCGGGTCGGGTCCCCTGGGAGCGCACCTTCTCCTGCATGAGCCCGGTCCGGGGAGAGCACTGCGGGACATGCGACAAATGCCGGGAACGCCACACCGCCTTCCTGCGGGCGGGGCTTCCCGATCCCACCTTCTATGTCACCCCACCGGCACCCTATCCGGACCCTCCGGGCGACAGTTGACAGACCTGCCGCCCGGGGCTATACTCTGGTCATGATTCTGCCTTTCCTTCTCGTGGTTCTTGGCGCATCGGTTTTGATGGGGCTTCTGTGGCTGCTCTTTGGGCGGGACGAACCGCCAGCCCGGGAGGAAGGCGCAACCTTTCCCCCTCCCTTCCCCGCATGGGCGGCCGGCATTCTGGTGGACGAACACCTGGACGGCGTGGACTGGCTGGCCCTGATCCTGGAGATGACACGCAAAGGTTTTCTCCGCATAAAATCCACGCCGGACGGTGGTCTTCAGGTGATATGCGCGTCAGACCGCCCTCCCGAAAATCCCGCTGAACGGGCGTTTTTCCAGATCGTATGCGACCGGGGCGGCCTTTCTCTGGCTGCCCCCATCCCGGCGAAAGACCTTCTGCCCGCCGCAGAAGCGCTTTATGACACCCTCACCCGGGAAGGGTTCTTTGTGCACAACCCCTGGCGGGTCCGCCGGCTTTTCCGGGACCTCGGGAACATCCTGATGGGGGCAGGTGTTCTGGGCGTCGCGGTCGGGCTTGCATGGGGCATGGTCCCCGCCTGGATCGGATTCAGCCTGGGTCTTGTGCCGGCCGGCCTCATCGTCCGGGCGGTGGGAGAGCACATGCCCCGCAAAACCGCCCGGGGGAGTGAAGCGGTGG
>WFYF01000019.1 GCA_015490255.1 Caldifarciminota bacterium | reverse complement strand
CCGTCCAGCCCGCAAACAGCCAGATTACCAGGGCAAAATTCTCCCGAAAGACATACATCCACGACCCGAACAGCAGAGCCTCTGCCACCCGGTCCAGCGCCGAATCCAGCAGCGCACCAAAGCGCGTCTCCCGTCCGGAGGCCCGGGCAAGCTGCCCGTCCAGCGTGTCAAACAGTCCCACGGCGAACAGCGCCAGCCCCGCCTGGGGGAAGAGCCCCCGGGCATACAGCCACGCCACCCCGCCCGTGAACACAAGCCCCAGAAAGGTAAGCAAGTCAGGGGAAACTCCGGTCCGGGCCAGCACCCGCACCACCGGATTCAGCGGTCTTCGCAGCTCATCCCGCACCGTGGAGGACAACGACAAACTCTCCCTTTTTGCCCGAAACCCACGAGACTGCCTCCGAAAGGCGCCCGTAAAAGTGCTCTTCGTGAACCTTGGTCATTTCCCGGGCGATAAAGACCTTCCGGTCCCCCAGTACCTCCAGCATCTCCTGAAGCTCTTTTTCAATCCGGTGAACGGAAGCAAACAGGACCACCGTCCGGGACTCATCCACCAGCGCCTCCAGCCGCTTGCGTCGTTTCCCCCGGGTGCGGGGGAGAAACCCCTCAAACACAAAACGGTCCGTGGGGAGGCCGGAGACGGACAGGGCCGCCACGGCTGCCGAGGGGCCTGGAACCGGCACCACCGGAAGGCCCGCCTCCCGTGCCGCCCGGACCAGACGGAAACCCGGATCCGACAGGGTCGGGGTGCCGGCGTCGCTGGCCAGGGCCACCCCCTTCCCCTCCCGGAGCAGTTCCAGAACCGCCGGAACTTTCCGTTCTTCGTTGCCCTCAAAAAAGCTCCACACCGGAGGAGAGGGAATCCCGTGGGCAGAAAGGAGTTTCCGGATCCGGCGGGTGTCTTCGGCCAGGATCACGTCCGCTTCCCCCAGCACCCGGAGGGCCCGGAGGGTGATGTCCTCCAGATTCCCGATGGGTGTGGCCACCACGAAAAGGACCCCTTCAGCGGGTTTCATAGCGACGCCACTTCGCGTCAATCTCCTCAAAGGTCTTCTGGAGACGCTGCTCCAGGTTGAGCATCTGCTCCCGCCCCCAGTAGGTGGTGGGCTCCATCTCCTCCACCTCCAGGAGGGTGCGGATCACCGCATGGATTTTTTCCAGGTTTTTCATCACGCGGACAAAATACCCCTCCCACTCCGCTTCGTCCACCGATTCTCCTGCCTCCCACCGTTTCCAGAAAGACCGTCCCATCCCCAGGGGAAGGGTCAGGAGATTGTTCACATGATGGGCCAGGGTGATGGCCATCCGGCGATAGAGAGTCTGCACCTGGTGGGTCCGGCGAGCCATTTCCAGGCTCACCTGGAAGAGGTCTTTCTGAAGAGGTTTGGGACAGAAGGCGTGGGCCCCCGCGCGGAGCCAGCGGGCGGCTTTTTCGCTCTGGGTATATCCCGCCAGAACTACCACGGGAGGGAGATACGCAAACCCCTCCAGCCATTTTGCATCAGACAGATCCGGGAGATGGAGGTCCACCACCCAGAAGTCCCAGACCTCGCCGGTGTGGGCCTCAAAGGTGGCGAAGTCCTCAACAATCCGGACCTCCAGCCCGGCCTCCGTGGCCGCCGCCCGGATCTGCTCGCCCAGGACAGGTTCCCGAACGGCGGCCAGCAACCGGGGCATCAGCGGGCACGGTGTTCTTCATAAAAGGGCTGGATGTCCAGCAGGGACCGTCCCTCGTCATCCCGGATGCGTGTCAGGGCCGGGGGGTGGATCCGGTAATGGGGCTGACGTTCGGCGATCCGTTCTTCAAAGGTGGGCAGATTCCGGTTCACCAGAAACACCCCCGTGGGGATCCGGTCTCCCCACTCAAAAACTTTTTCCATGAAACGCGCATACAGGTCCCGCCGGGTTGCATCGTCCGCGTCCGGAGGCAGCACCGGGTCATAACCCTCTTCGTTGATGTCATAAAGCCGTCCCTGATACCAGTCTTTCGTGTGGAGGTTGTTGTAGGTGGGACAGGGCTGGAGCACTTCCAGAAAGGCCAGGCCCGGATGCTCTGTCGCCTCCCGGATCAGACGCACCAGCTGTTTGATGTTATAGGCATAGCCCCGACCGATCCAGGTGTACCCGGTGGTGAAGGCCAGCATCAGTGCGTTGATGTTCCCCTGGATGTTGGGCTCGGGCAGGCTTTTGGTCTGGAGTCCGAGGGGAAGGGTGGGAGAGGCCTGGCCCTTGGTGAGACCATACACCTCGTTGTTGAACATGATATAGGTGATGTCCACGTTCCGCCGGCCGCCGTTCACGAAGTGCGCCGCACCGATGGCCATGCTGTCCCCATCCCCGCTCACCACGAACACCTTCAGGTTGGGATTGGCCAGTTTGATCCCGGTGGCCACCGGAAGGGGCCGGCCGTGGAGGGTGTGCACGCCATAGGCGTTCACGTAATACTGGGCTTTGCCCGAGCACCCGATTCCCCCCACCACCACGGTTTCGTGGGGGCTCACCCCCATCTGGGCCAGGGCCTGGTAAATGGCGTTCAGAATTCCGAAATCTCCGCACCCCGGGCACCAGTCCACCTCATAGGGGGCGCGGAAGTCCTTGACAGTCCAGCGGGGTTTGGTTTCCACCGCCATGGCGTTCCTCCTCATTCAAAGAGCTGAAGCACAGTCACTTCTTCTTCCCGGCGCTCCAGCACCGCTTCCAGGGCGTCCACGAGCTCCTCAAAGGAGAAGGGACGCCCGGAGTATTTCAGAATCCGGTGGTCCACTTCCACGCCGAGTTCCATCCGCAGCAGGCGGGCAAGCTGGGCGGTCCGGGTGAGCTCCACCAGAATCAAGGGACGCCGCTCCAGAAGGGGGGCGATCTCTTTCGGGAAGGGCATCAGGAGTTTCACCTGGACGAAACGGCCCCGCAGGCCTTTCTGCTCCAGAATTTCCAGGGCTTCCAGAATGGCGCCTTTGGTGGAACCCCAGGAGATCACGGTGAAGTCGGCATCCTCCGGACCAAAGACCTGGAACTTCTCCTCGGCAGGAATGGTTTTGGCCGCATATTCCAGTTTCGCCAGGCGCTTGTCGTGCATCCGTACCCGGATCACCGGATCTTCCGTCACCCGTCCCTCCTCGGTGTGCTCCCCACCCGTCATCCAGTGGTGGACGTGGGGCGTGCCCAGGAGCACTCTGGGGGAGATGCCGGTTTCCGTGTCCAGAGAAAAGCGCTTCACAATCCGCTGGCCTTCATCTTCCTCCGGAACAAAGATCTCTCCCCTGCGGATGGGCACCTGGGTGGGATCTGGAACAGGAAGGGTTACAGTGGTGCTCGCAAGGGCTTTGTCCACAAGGTGGATCACGGGCATCTGGAACATCTCGGCGTAATTCAGGGTCCGGATGGCGTCATAAAAGGCCTCTTCCACATCCCCCGAGGCATAAACGATCCGGGGGGCCTCGCCGTGGCCGGCAAACAGAGCGAAGAAAAGATCTCCCTGATCCGTCCGGGTGGGCATCCCTGTGGAGGGACCGCCCCGCATGTAGAGGGTGATCACCAGGGGGGTTTCGGTCATGCTGGTCCAGCCGAGCTGCTCCACCATCAGGGAAAACCCGGGGCCCGAGGTGGCCGTGGCGGCCCGGGCGCCGGTGAGGGCCGCCCCCGAAGCCATGGCGATGGCGGAAATCTCGTCCTCTGTCTGGACCACCACAACCCCCTGTTCGTCCCCCTCCCGGGTGCGATAGGTGGTGTGCGCCTCCAGATATACGCTCTCGTCCGTGGCGGGACTGATGGGATAGTAGGTCTGGAAGGTGAGTCCCCCGGCAAGTTTGCCGATGGCCACGGCCTGGTTGGCGTTGAGCATCATCCGGGGGCCGTCCTGGGTCACGCCTTCCAGCCGGAAATCAAAAGCCAGGTTGCTGTGAGAAGAGGCCATATAGTCATAGATCACGTCCACCGCAGCCTGGTTGAGCTCCACCACCTTCGGTTTGCTCGCAAAGACCCGGGCGAGGGCTTCCTTAAGGAATTCCCGGGGAAATTCCAGGAGGGCAAAGGAAAGGGCTACCGCCAGGGTGTTCCGGGTCCGCTGGGCGATGCCGAGAGGCACGTCAAACCGCTCGGAAAGGGTTTTGAACAGCTCGTCGTAAGGCACGGGATAGAGCTGCACCCCGCGCTTTTCGGCAAGTTCCAGGAGACCTTTCGTGGAGGTGGTGTGCTCCACACCCTCCTCGGTGAGCACCCGGGCCAGGTCCTGACGCACCCGTTCGTCCAGAAAGGTGATCCGGAGAAAAGGCGTGTCCTCGTCTTTCACGTTGTAAATGATACCCCCGCCGGGGACCACCGAGAGGGCATGGCGGGCAAGGGTTTCGGCTTCAAAGCTGGTGAGCAGATCCACCCGGATGCGATGGGAGCGGGGCTGACGGGTTGCGGAAAGGCGAACGTCGTAATAGCTGTGGCGGCCGATGATGTTGGAGTAATATTCCCGCCGCCCCAGCACGTTGAGACCTCCGAGGCTGGCGGCCAGAGAAAACAGCCGTGCCGCGGTGTCCACACCGCTTCCCTGGGGACCACCGATTCGCCAGGAAAGTTCACCCACAGTTTTCATGCACGGTCCTCCTCAAATGGTATACACCGGTTGGGCGAAAGTATACTTTTCCGCATGGGGACTGTCAAACGGTCGCCCTTGACATCCCTTCGGTACCCCATTATAGTATTATAGTAATTTTGTAACCCCGGGCCCCAAAAACCAAGGAGGCGTTGGGAAATGGAGTTTGACGATGCTGAAACTCCTGCCCGAGCAGCCGCGGCCGAAAGCATACGAGGAGGAAGCAAAGAACATTGCCGTGGTGGCCAACGAAATGAGCGGGCTCACGGAGAGTGGGGTGGTGATGGCCGTTACGGGAGCCTGGGGGATTGGAAAAACCTCCCTGCTGAAAGCGCTGGAAAAGCACCTTTCACAAAACCAGATTCCCGTGGTGTTCTATGAAGCCTGGCGCTATTCCGAAGATCCCCATCCTCTTTCCTCCTTACTGCTCACGCTCCAGACGCAACTTTCCATGACAGAAAAGTTCGGGGCTATGCTTTCCAGCATGGATTGGGGAGAAGTTCTCC
>WFYF01000018.1 GCA_015490255.1 Caldifarciminota bacterium | reverse complement strand
TTCCAGGAGTTTCCGGGTGAGTTCATACCGGGCCTCCACGCCCTGATAGGGGTCGGTGACCGAGGAAAGGAGCACCGTCCCGCCCCGGGGAATCCGGTGGCGCTCGGCCAGCAGACGTTCCGGGGCGTTGATCCGGACGTCCACGTAGCCGCCCCACGGCTCATCTCCCCGGTGAAACTTCCGGGTGAAGGCCGCATAGCAATAGGTGCACCCGAAGGCACAGCCGCTGTAGGGGGTGAGCACCGCATCCACGCCGGGAATCCGGCTTTTCTGCACGATGGAACGCACCCGCACTTCCCGGATCACCGGCATGGTTCAAGTGTACAGCATGGGGGAGAAAACAAAAAGGGGCGGGCGCGGCCCGCCCCTCTGGCCGGCTCGGCCAGGCTTCAGCGCTCGTCAATGGGCACGTAGGGACGATCCCAGACCTGATCGCTGTACCACGCACGGGGCCGGATGAGGCGGTTCTCCTTCCAGTATTCCAGCACGTCCGCCACCCAGCCGGACACCCGGGCCACCGCGAAAATGGGCGTGAAGAACTCGGTGGGAATGCCGAGGGCGCCATAAACCAGACCGCTGTAGAAGTCCACATTGGGGAAAATGCCCTTCTCACCGAGTTTCTGGATGTTGATCTCCTCCAGCTTCACCGCGATCTCATAGAGCTCCCGCTCTTTTTCTTTCGCCAGTTCCCCGGCCCACTTTTTGAGGATCCGGGCCCGGGGATCATAGGCCTTATACACCCGGTGACCGAACCCCATCACCCGTCCTTTCCGGGACAGGAGTTCCTCCAGCCATTCCTCCACCCTGGACACGCCGCCCCGTGCCTGGATTTCCCGCAGCTGGGCAAGCACCAGCTGGTTGGCTCCGCCGTGAAGAGGCCCCTTCAGGGCGCCGATGGCGCCGGCGATGGCGCTGTACATGTCCACCGCGGTGGAGGCAATCACAATGGCGGTGAAGGTGGAGGCGTTCATCCCGTGAGCGGCA
The DNA here is from genome assembly GCA_015490255.1 of Caldifarciminota bacterium. Classification (GTDB taxonomy): domain Bacteria; phylum Hydrothermota; class Hydrothermia; order S141-80; family S141-80; genus S141-80. The sequence continues at coordinate 1,325 of WFYF01000018.1, read as the reverse complement.
TGAAGGATGAGGGCCACGTCCATCACCCGCTCCGCGGTGGGCGTGGGTTTTTCACCGAACATCATGTAAAGAAAGTTCCCCGCATGGGAGAGATCCGGCAGGGGATCCACCACGGGCAGGCCCTGACGGATGCGGTGCCAGGCCGCCACCAGGGTCGGGAATTTGGCGATCAGCCGGATGCCCATCCGCTTGCCTTTTTCCCAGTACGCCCTGCGGGCTTCCTCGTCCTTCCCCATCAGGGCAAGCCCTTCCCGGGGATCCATCACCTCCGCATCAAACCCCACCAGCGCGCTCACGCCGAACCGGAGGGCATCCATGGGATGGGTGCTTCTGGGAAGTTTCTTCAGGGCGTCAATCACCTGACCGGGCACATCCATATTCCGCCGGAGGGTCTGGACAAAGGTCTCCAGTTCGTCCCTGCGGGGCAGTCTGCCCTCAATCAGGAGGAAGGAAGTCTCTTCAAAAGAAGAGTGTTCGGCCAGGGCTTCAATGGGGATGCCCCGATAGACCAGCCGGCCCTCCTGACCGTTGATGGCACTCACGTTGGAGACCGTGAAATACACTCCCTCCAGGCCTTTTTTGATCTCAGGAACCTGAACCGTGGACATGGCAAAACCTCCTTGTTCACCCACCCCCCATCCAGGGGGGATTGTTGTGACCTGCCAATTATACAGCCCGCCGGCCGGAAGGGTTGGGGTCAGAGGCCCCCCGGTGGAAGGGGAATCCGGCGGGCAAACCAGGAAGGGAGATGTTCCGGACGGATCACCCTTTCTTCCCTGTGGGCCAGAACCAGCTGATACAGGACGTTCCGGAGTTCCAGCAAGTTTCCCGGCCACGGGTAGATCTCAAAAATCCGGAGCACCTCCGGGGCAACCTCCATGTCCGGCACATCCCACTTGTTCAGGAAATACCGAACAAAATGCGGAATTTCTTCAACGCGCTCCCGCAGGGGAGGGATTTCCAGGGTGTGAACAAACCGATAGAAGATCTGACGCATGGCCGGATTTCTCTCCGCCGTCTGGAGAAAGACGGGCATGGCGCTCCCGATCACGCGGATGGAAGCCGTTTCCAGAGCCCGGAACACCCATGGATGAAGCTCCTGCGGCATCTCGTCCACCCGGTGAAAGAACCAGGTGCCCCGGGGAGGGAACTGCTCAAAAAGGCGGGAGAGTTCCTCGTGGGACGTCTGCTGACCGTCCACCCGGACCCAGGGCTCCTGCTCTCCCCGGAGAGAAGCGATCCACCGGGCAAGGTGTTCCTTTCCGGTGCCCACCTCCCCCACGATGAGCACAGGATCTCCCACCCCCGCCAGTTTACGGGCGGCT
>WFYF01000017.1 GCA_015490255.1 Caldifarciminota bacterium | reverse complement strand
GGGTAGGGTCCTTTCCATTCCAGGCTGGGGAGGTGCCGGTACCGGTGCCACATCCCCTCCCACCACTTTCGCTGGCCCTGGGCGGGCCCTCCCCAGAGAACCAGTTTCCAGTCCGGAAAACGGGCGTGGCACCGTTCCCACGCCTCAAGCAGAATATCCACGCCTTTGCGGGGACTCAGGTTGCCCATCCATCCCCATACCCGGATTCGGGAAGGATGCGTTCGGGTGATGGGAATTTCGGGAAAGTTGGGGAGCACGACGGCGGGAGTTCTGCTGGAAAAGGTCTCCTGGAATTTCCGGAACAGATAGGGGGAGGGGAAAATCAGACGAACCCCTTTCTCCGGCAGGGCCTGCAGCGTGTCCCGGTAGCGCTTCCACTTCCAGAATTTTCTGGAGGGTTCCCACCCGAGATATTTCCGGAACCAGAAAGACGTCCGGGCGAAGAGGGGGTTCCTGTGAAAACACCGGGAGCAGGCAAAGGGATCCCGGGCGTCGCAGGCCTCCCGGGAGACGCGGGCATAAAACAGCTGGGGACAGGCGAAATAGGCTCCATGAAAGGTGAGCAGGAGAGGGCGTTTTCCCGCAAGGGTCTGGATCCACGGGCGGAACACGTGCCCCACCAGATGAAGGTGAATCACGGCATGGGGAATCTCCAGAGCTTTTTCCGGGGGCACTTTCCGTGCATCCATCCGGATGACCTGGTGTCCCCGCCGGGTGAGCGCTTCCGCCACGTGGTGGGCGTGCACCTCCGCCCCTCCCACCACTTCCGGGGGAAATCCGTAAGAGGCCACAACCCACGTCAGCCGTTCCGTCATGGGAAGCACCTGCGGAGGGCGCTCGTATGTCTGCGGGAATGATACAGGTTCCGCACCGTGCGAGCAACGTGCCGGGGATTTTAACCGCTCCCTCGGGAAAATCTCCATGACCCCTGCTGGATCCCGCAGGACGGGTCCGGCGGACCTTCCGTGTGCCGCAGGCTCCCTGAATTCAGAGCGCTTCGGAGGCGTCCCAGACCAGAGCCTTGAACCCCCGTCCCCGAAGGCGCTCCCGGAGCTCCCGGAGGGTGGGGAGAAGGCGTTCCAGCGTGGTCTCGTCCAGAAAGATCATCAGGATATCGTTGTGACCCGGCCACACGTGGGTTCCCCAGCGAGGTTCGGAGTGCCGGCCCTGTCCCAGCGCCCCCCGGAGGAGGGTGAAATGTTCCACCCCCTGCGCCCGGAGGGCTGCCAGCACCTGGTCTTCAAAGGCCTCGTCAAAAGCGATCCAGAGGAGTTTCATGGAGACAACCTCCCCAGCAAGTGCAGAATCTGACGACGGACGGACTCAAAGGTCAGGTACACCACCGGAACGAAGATCAACGTGACGAAGGTGGAAAAGGCAAGTCCCCCGATCACCGCAAGCCCCAGGGGGCGCCAGACCTCTGAACCCTCGGTCCGGAAGATCACCAGGGGAAGAAGACCGCCGATGGTGGTGAAGGTGGTCATGAGAATGGGGCGCAGGCGCCGGGAGGCTCCTTCCAGCACCGAGGAAAGAAGATCCCGTCCACGGAGTTGCAGGAGTTCCATATAGTCCAGCATCACGATGGCGTTGTTCACCACGATGCCCACAAGCATGATCATGCCGAGATAGGCGTTGACCGAAAGGGGCACACCGGTGAGGGCCAGGAGATAACTCACCCCGGCAATGCCGAAGGGCACCGCAAACATCACCACAAAGGGCATCAGAAAGGACTCAAAGAGGGCCACCATCACCAGATACACCAGCACGATCCCCAGCACGAGGGCCACAAACAGGTCCCCGAAGGATTCCTGCTGGCGTTTGAAGGATCCTCCCAGTTCAAACCGGAACCCTGCAGGCAGATCAAGGGTATCCAGCGCCTGGCGAAGGTCTTCCATGATCTCCCCGAGGGACCGGCCGGCGTAGTCTGCGGTCACCCGGACCACCCGGAAGCGGTTCAACCGCTCAATGCTGGAAGGGGAGGAGGCCGGACGCAGGCGAGCCACCTCCACAAGGGGGATCCGGAGTCCTTCGTTGTTCAGCAGGGTGAGTCCCTCCAGCGCGTCGTCGCGCTCCCGATCCGGAGGGGCCAGCCGGACCACGATGGGATATTCCTCTCCCCGGATCCGGAATTTTCCGGCCTCTGTCCCCAGAAAGGCGGTCCGGAGCTCCATGGCCACGGAGGCCGGAATCAGACCGAGGCGGGCCAGGCGATCCCGGTCCAGCTCCACCCGCCACTCCGGCTGGGGGGTCTGACGCTGGATCTCGGGATTCAGCACGCCGGGGATCTGCTTCAGGGCCCTGACCACCGCGCGGGCCAGCGTATCCGATGCGGCAACGTCGTCCCCGAAGATGCGGATTTCAATGGGGCTTCCTGAGCCAAAGAGGATCTGGTTGCCCACGTTGCCGGTGAGCACGCCGCCGGCTTCCAGCCCCGCCAGGGTTTTGACCTTCCGGTCCACCTCCTGGGCGATGGCTTCAATGCCCCGGGCGCGTTTGTCCACGGGAACGGTGCGCACGAACACCATGCCCACGTGAGACCCTTCCGCCGAGCCCATGATGATGCCGAACCCGGACTCGGTGGGCCCCACACGGGTGGCGTAGTGCTGGAGCTCCGGAATTTCCTGAATCCACCCCTCCACGATGCGGGTTACCGAATCGGTTACCGCAAGGGGTGTGCCGGGAGGAAGCTGGATCTGGACCCGGAACTCCCCGGTGTCCTGCGCGGGCATGAACTCGGTTTTGACCCTTCCCGTGATGAGCAGTCCCATGCTCAGCCCGAACAGGCCCAGCGCGGATACCCAGATGACCCACTTGTGTCGCGCTCCCCAGGCAAGTGTTCTTCTGTGAGCGTCTTCCAGCGCCCGCCAGGTTCGCTCCATCCACCGGCCGAAGGCGGTGGTGGCCGGGCGGGGCCGGCGGAGGAATAGCCTGGCCAGGGCAGGAGCGAGCATATAGGCCGAGGCCAGCGACACGAAGAGGGTGAAACTCACCATATAGGCAAGTTCCCGGAAAAAGACGCCAATAAAACCTTTTGCCGTCACGATGGGAATGAAGATGGCCACGGTGGTCAGGGTGGAGGCCAGGATGGCTTCTCCCACTTCCTGGGTGCCGAACAGCGCGGCTTCTTTTCGGGATTCCCCCCGCTGCCGGTGAAAGAAGATGTTTTCCAGCACCACCACCGCGTTGTCCACCACCATGCCCACGGCGATGGCCAGGGCAGAAAGGGAAATCAGGTTGATGGAGGACCCCTGAAGCCACAGAAGGAGGAACCCCGCAATCAGGGACACCGGGATCACCAGGGAGATGATCAGGCTTCCGGTGAAGTTCCGCAGGAGAAGCAGGGTCACAAACATCACAAAGAAAGCGCCATAGAACACGTTCTGGGTGAGGTTCTGCACGGAAGAGGCGATGAACCGGGAAAAGTCGTTCACCACCACAAAGTGGACCCCGGGATAGCGTTTCTCAATTTCAGGCAGGAGGGCCTTGACCTTGCGGGCCACCTCCAGCGTGTTGGCGTCAGACTGTTTCAGAACACCGAAAAAAATGGCACGCTCCCCGTTCACCCGGACGAGGGTGCGGGTGTCGGCATACCCGTCGGTGATCCGGGCAACATCCCGCAGAAGCACACCGCCCCGGAGCGCCACCTGACCGATTTCCTCCACCGACTGGAAATAGGCGGGAACCCGGATCAGGTATTTCACCCCGTCCCGGGTGATTTCTCCCGCCGGGATGGAAAGGTTTGCCGCCTCAAGGGCAGCCACGATTTCCCGAAAGGTGAGGTTGTGCTGTTCCAGGACCTCAAGGGGGATTTCCACGTTGATCTGGCGTTTCCTCCCGCCGCCCCAGAACTGGATTTCGCCCACCCCGGGGATGGCCTTGAACTCGTCGGCCAGGTCCCGTTCAAAGATTTCCCGGAGGTCCAGGGTGGAATCCCGGGTTGTGGCGGTGATGGCCAGGATGGGGAACTGGGAAATGTCAAACTTGAAGATGGTGGGAGGATCCATGTCTGCCGGGAACCGGCGGCGCACGATATCCAGGCTGGCCCGAATGTCGTTCACACCGTTGTCCACGTTCACATCGTAGTCAAAGGTGACGATGACCGCACCGATCCCTTCATAGGCCAGGGAGCGGATCTCCTTCACACCGGCCACCGAAGCCATGGCATCTTCGGCGACTTTCAGGATTTTCTGTTCAATCTCCTCCGGCCCTGCCCCGGGATAGAAGAAAATGGCGGTGGCGGTGGGCAGGGAGATCCGGGGATAGAGGTCCACCGGCAGGCGCAGGAGGCCCAGCACCCCCAGGGCCAGGAGAATCACGAACATCACCACGGTGGTGATGGGTCGCTCCACGGCGAAACGGGTCATGGCGCTGCCTCCACCTGAACGGACTGCCCTTCTTCCACCACCCGTTGCCCCACCACGATCACCGTGTCCCCCACCGTGAGGCCGTTCCGGAGGAGGGCATACCGATCACCGAGGAGGGCCAGATCCACCACCTGACGGTGGGCCTTTCCTTCCACAACCCGCACCACAAAGGGGGTGGGGGCATAAAGCAGCGCCTGCCGCGGAACCCGGATCCCCCGCTCCCGGGCGACGATGGTCCGGACTTTCACCACTTCGCCGGGATGGAGTCCGGATCCCCCGTCCACCCTTCCCCGGACGAGACGGGTCTGGGTCCGGGGATCCACCATGGAAGAAACCCAGGTGACCCGGCCGGAAAGGGTGTCCCCGGAGACCAGCACTTCCAGAGGGTCTCCCACCCGCACCCGGGCCCGGGCGGGCACCCGCATCCGGATCTCCAGGGGCAGCCCCACGATCATGCCCATGGGCCGCTCCGGTCCCACGGGTTCTCCAGGGGTAAACACTTCCCAGTGCACCCGGCCGGCGACGGGCGCGAGGACCGGAAAGGGCTCATAGGGCATGCCGGGGAGGGAACGGTCCACCAGGGCCAGGGTGTCCCCTTTCGCCACGCGCTCCCCTTCCTTCACCCGGAGGGCCAGGACTTTTCCGGGTATTTCTGAAAGGATGGGGGCCTGAATCCCGCCGGCCACCGTGCCGGTAAAGGTAACGCGGCGGATCACTTCTCCCGAATCCACAAGAGTCACCTGAACCACCGCTTTGCGGGTGTTTTCTTCAGACGATGCCTGTTCCCGGGAGGAGGGACGGCATCCGGCAATCAGAGCCGCCACCGCAAATCCGATCATTCCCCGGAGCACTGCGTTCATTGCCGAGAACCTCCTTTCACCAGTTCTTCCAGTTCCAGCACGGCCAGATTGTATTGCACCACGCTGGTCAGATAACCGAAGCGCGCCCGGGCATAGGCCCATGCCGCATCCTGAAAGTCCACCTCCCGCAGAAGCCCGTTAGCGTAGGCCTGATGGGTGAGCTCCATCATCCTCCGGGAGGTTTCCACGTCTTTGTGCCGTCCTTCCATCACGTCCCGGGCGGCCTGGACTTTCTGGAAGGCACTTTTCAGGGCGTTCCGGGCCTGGATTTTTTGGAACTGGAGGGTTTTCCGGAGGATATCCCGCTGGATCCGGGCTTTCCGGTAATCGGACAGGATGCCTCCCCCCTCAAACAGGCTCCAGGAAAGCAGCAACCCGTACCCTTCCTGATCTCCCCAGACGTTTTCAAACCCGTAGGGTTTCTGATAGGTGGCGAAGGCGAAGGCGGAAAGGGTGGGCAGGAACCGGGCCCGGTGCATTTTCCGCTGGTCCTCCAGTGCCTGGATCCTGTGGGCAAGGGCCTCAAAGTCCGGACGGCGTTCCATCAGGGTCATCAGGCTGTCGGTGCTGGAGGGCAGGGGATAGGGGGTGAGGCTATCTGTGAGCACGACCTCGGCAGAGTCGGGGAGGGCGAGAAGGGATTTCAGGCGGTTCAGGGCTTCGGCATACCGGGCCTCCGCTTCCCTTTGAGAGGCCTGGGCGTTCCGGAGGGCCAGTTCCGCCCGGAGGAGTTCTCCTTCTCCGATCAGGCCGGCCTGGAAGCGCTCCCGGGCGTCCTGAAGATGGGCCTCCTGGATGCGAACCATCTCCTCCGTCAGAGAGAGGTTTTCCCTGGCCAGAAGGGCTCCCTGATAGGCCCTGCGGACGTTCAGAACCAGCCGGATGGTATCCTGTCGGGCACGGGCTCTCTGGGCCTTCACCATTTTGCGCATCATCCAGCCGGCGTACAGGGACTTCCCGAAACCGGTGAGCATCAGCGAGGTCTGGAGGGTGAAGTTATAGTTGTCCCGGTAGCTGAAGGTGATGGTGGTGTCGTAATAGATCAGCCGGAAGGTGTTGGGGTCCACCGCCACCGGAAACCGCTGGGGAATGGTAATCTCCAGGTTGGAATACCGGTATTGCCCGGTGAAGGAGATCACGGGCAGGTGCCGGCTCCAGGCCTTGATTTCGTCCTCCCTCGTTGCGGCCACCCGCAGGTGGGCCACCTCCAGGAGGGGATGGTTCTGAAGAATACGGTTCACCGCGTCTTCTTCGGAAAGGTGGATCTGGGAGATCAGCAGGATCCACCACATCACAGGATCCCTCCAAGGAACCGCTCAAAGATTTTCCAGTAGGTTTCAAAATGGCCGGGAAGTTCCCGGGCATTGTGGGGCAGGAAGGAAAAGCGGAGGGCCCCGAGGGCAAAGATGGCGAAGAGGCGGGCCTCTCGGGGAGAATAAAGCTGAGCGAGAGGTTCGGCAAGCACCTGAAGGAGTTCTTCAAAGAGGGGCCGAAGGGCCCGGATCACGCTCTGGATCAGTCCTGCGGGAAGGTTCTGGCTGTGGATGGCGAACAGGTGGATGTCCTGCCGGTGGGTGAAGAAACGGTGGGCAAGAACCCGGAACCGGGCGTGGGCCACTTCCCGGGGATCAGAGCCGTTCTCCTGACGGAGGGCGGCGAGGAGTTCTTTCACCCGGGTGGTGAGAACCTCCACAAAAATCTCCTCTTTGGAGGAGAAGTGGTGATAGATGGCCCCTTTGGAGAGTCCGGTGGCCTCCACCAGGCGGGACATGCTGGCCCCGTGATAGCCGTGCTGGAGGAACAGCGTATAGGCTGCTTCCAGAATCTTTCTGCGGGTTTCTTCCGGATTTCGCATGGACACCCCCTTGCTTTGAACCGACCAGTCGGTCTTTATGGTACGGGATGGGGGGAGGGGCGTCAAGGGGAACCTGAAGCACCGCATGCCGGGCTATATAATCCCCATCGTGCAAAGGAGGCAGGGGATGCATGGAACCACGGTGCTCGCGGTGATCCGGAATGGACAGGCCGCCATCGGTGCGGATGGGCAGGTCACCTATGACGACATGATTGTGAAGCACACCGCCCGGAAGGTGCGCAAACTCGCCCGGGGGAAAGTGCTGGGCGGGTTTGCCGGTTCGGTGGCCGACGCCCTCACCCTGTTTGACCATTTTGAGCGCATCCTGGAACGGACCCAGAACCTGGAAAAGGCGGTGATTGACTTCGCCCGTCAGTGGCGCTCCGACCGGGTGCTTCGCCGCCTGGAAGCCTTTCTGATCCTCCTCAATCCCGAGCGGATGTTTCTGGTCACCGGTGGGGGAGACGTGCTGGAGCCGGAAGAACCCATCGCGGCCATCGGATCCGGCGGCCCCTACGCCCAGGCGGCGGCCAAAGCCCTGTATCGCAACACCGACCTTTCCGCCCGCGAGATCGTGGCGCGTTCCCTCCACATCGCCGCCGAGATGTGCATCTATACCAACGACCGCCTGACCCTCCTGACCCTTCCGGAATGATCTCGCCCCTGGAGCGCTTTCTTCTCGCCCACTACCTCCGTCTCACCCGGCGAGGGCTGGTGGCCTTTCTGGGTGCCTTTGCGCTCATCGGGATCACGGTGGGGGTGGCGGCCATGCTCCTGGTGAACGGCATCATGGAGGGGTTTCAGGACGAGGTGAAGCGCCGGATTCTCGGGGCCCAGCCCCACATCACCGTGGACCGGTTCTTTCAGGAGCCCTTCACCCCGGACAGCGCCCTGTTCGCGGCCATCCGGACGGCCCCGGGTGTCCGGCAAGCCGGTCCTTTTGTGGTTGTGCGGGCTCTGGCCCGCCACGGAGAGGCGACCGAGGGACTGGTGGTCAAAGGGGTGGACCCCGGGGAGATGATTCACCGGGATTTTTTTGAGGAATATATGGTGGAGGGGGCCTTTCATCCGGAAAGCGGGCTGGTCCTCGGAAGTGTCCTGGCCTCCAACCTCCACGTGGCTGCCGGGGACACCGTGGTCCTCTATGCCCTGGAGGGCAATCTGGCCACCCCCATCGGCCGGATTTTCCGCAGAATCCCCCTGAAGGTTGTGGGGATTTTTGATGCCGGGCTGTATGACCTGAACAGCACCCTGGCCCTCACGGATCTCGCCACCCTCCAGCGACTGCTGGGACTGGGGGACCGGGTGCACGGCGTGGAGATCGCCCTGAAGGATCCCATGGATGCCGGGCGGGTGGCCGAGAAACTCCGCGAGACCATTCCCTATCCCTATCGCATCACCACCTGGCAGGAGTGGAACCGGACCCTGTTTTCTGCCCTGAAACTGGAGAAACTCGCCATGTTTCTCATTCTTTCTCTGGTGACCCTGGTGGCCTCCTTTACCATGCTCTCCACCCTGATGCTCCTGGTGATGCAGCGCACCCG
>WFYF01000016.1 GCA_015490255.1 Caldifarciminota bacterium | reverse complement strand
GGTGGAGGTTCGCACCGAGCTCCGGAAAGCGCGGGCCTTTGACCTGGCGGACCGGATCCGGAACCGCCTGAAAGAACTCGGGATTCTCCTGGAAGACACGCCGGAGGGGACCCGGTGGAGGACCGTTTTGTGAGCGCCTTCCCGGAACTCCTCCAGACCATTGAGGGAGGCGCCTTCCACGCCCTTCCGGCACGGGTGGAGCAGCTCACCGGCAGACCCTCCCTGCTGCTGCTTCTGCACCCATCTCAGCGCCCCCCGGTGCTTGCCTGGCGATCTCCGGGGTTTGCGTCCCCCCTGCCTGAACGAACCGACCCGGAAAACCTCCAGAGCGCCTTTCCGCCGGATGCGTTCGCCCGTCTTCCCATCACCTACCGGAACCTTCTCCTGGGATGGTGGATCGCAGAAGGGACGCCCCATCCGCAGCTGCACACCCTTCTCCCTCATCTGGCCGCTGCCTGGCGGCTTCACCTGGACGAGCTTCTGGATCTGAAAGTTCAGCACCTTTCTGAGGCCCTGCGGGAGCGGGTGGCCCGCATTCGTCAGGAAGCCCTGGCGACCACGGAGATCCTGGGACAGCCCTTTCTCCGGGAGATGGAGGATCTGTTTCCCGACGCCCGGGTGTTCTTTCTCCAATCCCGGGAACCCGGGAATCTGATGGTGACCACACCGGAGAGGCAGTGGGACGAGAGCGTATCCCGTGAGTGGGAACCCCCGCCCGCCCCTCTCCACGTGCGGGCCGGAGACTATCACGGGGCTCTGCCGCCTCTGCTGCAGGAGACGTTGCGCACCAACGGCCCCCACAGCTGGTATATCCTGCCCCTTCTTCACGATCCTGCGCCGGAAGCGCTGGTGTTCGCCTTCTCCGAACCTCCCCACCCTCTTACCCTGTCGGCGCTGAACAAGTTGCACGTATCCCTGTCCTGGGCACGCACGGCGGTCCAGGAGATCCAGCGCCTGACCGCCCATGAGGCCCAGCTGGAGCGCTTTGTGGGCCTGGCCCGTTCCTTCCAGACCATCAAACACCTGGAGTCCTTTCTTGTCCACCTGCTGGATCTCTATGCCGAGCTGTGCGACACCGTGACCGGAGCGGCCCTTCAGCTCACCGCAGACGGCCGGGAACTGGAGGTGGTGGCGGCCCGCGGGGCGTGGAAGGATCTCCGGGGAACCCGGTTTCACCGGCATCAGGGACTTGCCGGACACGCCCTCAACCAGGGACGCATTGTGATCTCCGGAAACTATGAAGGGGATCCCCGGCTGGGAGCATCTCCTTATGTCCAGGGGTTTCGCTGGGGCGTGGGGATCCCCCTCATTCTCCCTTCTGGAGAACCTGTCGGTGTGGTGGTGCTGGCCTCCACCCGTCCCATGCGATGTCTGGAGGACCCGGGGTTCCTGAACACCCTCACCCATGTGGCCATGCAGTTCTACGACCGGATCCAGAAAGACCGCAAACTTCTCAACTCCTATCGGGACACGCTGAACCTTCTGATGCGCACTCTGGCCATCCGGGAACACGGCACCCACGAGCACACCGCCCGGGTGACCGCCCTGGCGCTGGCGCTGGGGAAGAAACTGGGGCTGTCGGACGAGGAACTCCTCACCCTCTACTGGGGGGCCATGCTCCACGACATCGGCAAGATTGGCATTCCCGACCACATCCTCCGGAAGGACGGCCCCCTCACGGAGGAAGAGTGGGAGGTGATGCGCAAACATCCCATCTATGGGCGAGAAATTCTCCAGGACCTCCACTTTTTGAAGGGCGCCCTGGACGTGGTCTATCATCACCACGAACGGTTTGACGGCAGGGGATATCCCGAAGGGCTCCAGGGGCACAACATTCCCTATCTCGCCCGGATTTTCTCGGTGGTGGACGCCTTTGATGCCATGATCTCGGACCGTCCTTACCGGAAGGGCATGAGCGTGGAAGAGGCCCTGCGGGAACTGGCCCGGAACCGGGGCACCCAGTTTGATCCTGACATCGTGGACGCCTTCATCCAGCTCATCCAGGAACGTCCGGAACTGGTGGAAAACCCTCGCTCTGTGTTTGAAGGCCTGTCCTCCGTTTTCCAGCTCTATCAGCTTTTCCTGCGGCGGTGACTCCAGCCCTCCTGTTTTTCCTTGTGGCCCTGTTCGGCGTGCTTCCTCTCTCCACGCCCGCGAGCGACTTCCCCTCCGACAAGGTTTTCCACCTTCTTGCGTTTTTCTGGATCGGTTTTGCGCTGCGGGGGGACACCTCTGCCCTGGGAGGGATGCGGGGGTTTGGACTCTACGGACTGGGAGGACTCGTGCTGGAGGTGGTTCAGGCCCGTCTTCCCCACCGGAGCTTTGAGTGGATGGATCTGGGAGCGGATCTGGCCGGGCTTCTGCTGGGTGCACTGATGCCTGTGTCCCTTCGTCCGGTGCTGGAGCGCTGGGTGCTGCACCTGGGAGTGGGTCGGATCCCCGTTGCCCCGGCCACCTGGGGAAGTCTCCTGGCCGTGGGGATTTACTGGATTTACCCTCTGCCGTATCCGGCCATGGTCGGGGCGGTGCTGTTTGGTCTGGTGGTGGGATGGATGGCCTATCATGACACCCGGGACAGCCAGGACCCTCCCTGGGTGGTCCTGGACGAAGCCCTGGCGGTGTGGGCCTTTGCCCCCCTGTTGCCCCACACTCCCGGAGCCCTTGTTCTCTATTTCTTTCTCTTCCGGCTCACGGACATCGTCAAACCGCTGGGGATCCGGGCGCTGGAACACCTTCCCGGCGGGGTGTTCTGGGATGACCTGGGGGCCGCCGGCCTCGCGATGCTGCTCACCCGGGGCATTTTGAGTTTCTTTTAGGTCTCCGACGGGGAAATCGCCTCCAGCTTCCCTTCTTGCAGACGGATCCGCCGCGCACCGGGCACATCCCGCTCCAGGATGTGACTCACCAGGACCACATGGGTCCCCTGCCGGACCCGGTTTTCAATCCACCGCCACAGCACTTCGCGGCTTTCCGGATCCAGGGCGGCAAAGGGCTCATCCAGCAGGAGCAGCTCGGGCTCGTGGAGGAAAGCCCGGATCAGGCTGATCTTTTTCCGCATGCCCGCGGAATATTCCCGCACGGGACGCTTCCAGAATCGGGTCACGCCCAGACTTTCGGCCAGATCCTCCACCTTCCGGGGATCGCCCCCCTGGAGCCGACGGAAAACTTCCAGGTTCTCCCGGCCCGAAAGGGATGCATACAGTCCGGATTCGTGTCCCGCATATCCCAGCCGGGCCCGCACCCACTCATCCCGCCAGGGATCTCCCCCCAGCACCCGCACCTGTCCCCGCGTGGGGCGGGAAAGGCCGGCCAGAAGGCGAAGAAGGGTGCTCTTGCCCTGACCGTTGGGTCCCGAGACGAGGAGCAGCCCGCCATCCCAGGCGTATTCCAGGTTCCGGAAAACCCAGTTCCGGCGATAGCGTTTGCTCACCTTCAGGAGTTCAAAAACGGCCACAGTGCCCAGCCTCCCGCACCGGCAACCAGCGAAGCCAGCGCATTCACTCCGTTGTTGTCCAGAAAAGCAAGCCCGCGCAGGTGGATCCCGGGCTGTCCGCAGTGAGCCGGCATCTCCACCTCTTTCCCGCACACCCGGCATCGCCACCGCCCCTGAAGGCGGGCTCCCAGGAGGGAGTCCACCACACTTCCCAGGAATCCTGCGAGAACCGCCAGCCCCACGCCACCGGCCGAATATCCCAGCATCCAGGCTGTGCCCCCCACCGCCACGGCGCCACCCAGACCTCCCAGAAACCCCTGGAGGGTCACGCCTCCGCTTGCACCCCGGGGAACCGGGGCACGGGTCAGGATATCCCGGGGCTGAGGCCCTCCGGTCTCCGTGGCCAGCGTGTCCGCCGCCGCTTCACAGACAGCGGCCAGATAGCCCACCGCCAGCGCCGGGGAGGGGTGGAGAGCGTGGAGATACGCCAGGGTCCCCGGCACCCAGCCGTTGGCCAGAACCTGGACCGGGGTGCGGGTTTCCGAAGGCCTTCCCCGGAGGCGAGCTGCCAGGCTTCCCAGGACGAAGAAAACCAGCACGGGCAGCGCCCAGGACCAGCCTCCGGCCTCCCAGATCACGAGGCCCAGAATCCCCGCAGCGGTGGCGGCCCGGGGGGTGAGAGCCCGGAAGCGCCAGGCCAGCACGGCCACTGTGGAGGCGAAGACCAGACCCGTAAAGAACACGCTTTCCCGGAGAGCCAGATCTTCCACCCACAGGGCCAGCAGCAAAGGAAGGAGAAGATTGTCCAGTCCCCGCTCGCTCACCCCCTCCACCAGGGTGGCCAGCAGGGCAAGCAACAGCGCCTGGGGAAAAGGGAAGAAAAGCAGGCCCAGGCTGGAGGCAGCGAGGAAAAAGCCCAGGCTTCCTCCCAGGCTTTTGGGTCCCAGCCTGCGAATGGGCCAGGCGCGGCCGAAAAAGGCCGCCAGAGGATCGGCAAAGAACATAACCCCCAGGGCATAGGGGAAAATCGGATCCCCGGGGTGGACAAGGGCCATCCACGCCACCGAAAGGGGGAACAGCACCGTCCCCCAGGAGCTTTTCTCGCTGCGGGAGATGCTGGTGAGGTGGAAGATCCGTTCGGTCAGGTTGAGGAAGGCAAAGGCCACAGCGACCCAGGCCAGGGTTGCATACTGTCCGGTGCGGGCGAAGAGAAGGACCAGGGCCCCCACCCCCATGTGCAGGAGTTTCCGGGCCACCCACGAAGGGAGGATCCCCGTCCGGGAGAGGCCTTCTGCCAGCCCCGCCAGGCCCAGAAGGGCCAGCACAAAACCAAGGGTCAGCGTCACGGAGTTTAGGATACAGGCTGGACCCTGAATTGCCAACGACAGCTGTTCGGGCCAGGTTGACACCCCATGGGATGGCCGATAGAATAGAACAACAGAAAAGGAACGACGAGATGGGTAGTGCATAAGGGGACGGAATGGGGGTTGTGGGGGCACTCCTACTCGCCATGTGCAATCTGGAACTGTTGGAGCTTTACCGCTCTCGCGCCACGATCCACACGGCATTGCTTCTTGAAGAACCTTTCTCATGGATGGTGGTAGGGCTCTCTCACGGAACGTATCTTTATGCCCATTCCGGAGAAGATCCCCGAGCTTTTTATCCTGCAGGATGGAAGTTGGTTCTTCCTGCCCATCATAACGGTGGAGGATTTAAACTTCAGGATTTATGGGTTTTCCATACCCGTATGAACCAAACGTTTCTTTCCCGTGTAAATGAATCTACTCTACTACTGGACACCGTGGCAGTGTTTTCTCAACCCCTCAATATCCATGGAAGCTTTCGCTGTGAGGATTTTTGGGGTTTCATAGCTGAAGGGAGAAGCCAACGTCTGTTGATCTGGTACGACGATGAACACGTGATCTTACATAAACTGTCGGTTCCCATTGCGGCTGTGTGTCATTCTGGAAAGCATTTTGCCTGGTTTTACGGATACAATCCGAGCAACGATCTTCGGCCGGTGATGGGGCAGTGGGATATGTGGGTTCGGGTGGGTGTGCTTTCGCCGTTTTCTCGGATCTTTCTGGAGACATGGCAGAAGCCTGTGTGGGGAATCAAGAGCGCGGATCTCTTTTGTTCTGCAGAACGGGATACGTGTTTGTTTCTGATAGGTCCATCGCCGTGGGACAAAAGTATCTGGAGGCGATGGGAGATCTACCGGGTGACGCTTTCTCCCACGGGTCTGTGGGTGGAGAGAGCTCAGGAGAGCCAGCAGTGCGTGGTGACGGTTCCGGCGCCCCGGGGATGGTGGTGGTGGAATCCGCAGACGGGCAGGGCGGTGTTGTATAATTACGATGGGCGAATGGTGAAAACGCTTCACCTTGAAATTGAAGGGAAAAACGATCTGTGTCAAGAGCGTTTTCCCCTGGGGACACGTTCTCGTGCCACGAGAAAAGAAGTGTTCGTCCTGCTCAACACCTTGCCTTTGCAACGTGACCCCCGCACGGTGGAGCAGTTTTACAGGGCTTTTCACACCCTCGTCTTTGTCGCAACCCAGGACACGCTGGTCTTTCTGCAGCGACACGTTGGAAAAGCGCACAACCTCGTGAGAGCCAACGATCGTGTTCGCTATCTCGTTCAGCGGGATGCCCATACGCTGGAAGTCTGGCAATATTTTTGCGAATAAACTTCCTGATG
>WFYF01000015.1 GCA_015490255.1 Caldifarciminota bacterium | reverse complement strand
TGAAAAACCCCGGTGAAATCCTGCACCACATCCTCCAGCATCCCGGGATTGTGGATGTGTTGCAGACCGCCGTGCGGACGGCTCGCCGGGAATTTCCTGATGCCCATTTTACACTTCAGATTGATCACGATCCGGTTTTCGTAAACCCGAAAGAGGAAACTCCCATGGGAAGGGCGTTTGACTGGAAGAGATATCTGGAACTCGTAAAGTCGCTGGAGAATTTTCAGGGGAGTGGATTTTCCCGGGAAGCTGTAGAGCGGTCGGGTGTGAGTCGGGCTTACTACGCTTTTCAATGACCATGAAGACCTTTCGCAAAGTTCTCATCGCCAATCGCGGGGAGATTGCCGTCCGGGTGATCCGGACCCTCCGGCAGATGGGCATCCGGAGTGTGGCGGTGTTTTCCGAAGCGGACCGGGACGCTCTTCACGTGCTGCTGGCGGATGAGGCCTATCCCATCGGGCCGCCACCGCCCCGGGAGAGTTATCTGAACATCCAGCGAATTCTGGACGTGGCCCGGCAGGCCGGGGTGGATGCCGTCCATCCGGGATACGGCTTTCTCTCGGAGAACCCGGAGTTTGCCGAAGCGGTGGCGACAGCAGGCATCACCTTCATCGGCCCTTCCCCGGAAAGCATGCGCCTTTCCGGAGACAAGGTGGCTGCCCGAAAGGTGGCCATGGACGTGGGGGTGCCGGTGGTTCCCGGCTCTCCCGGTGCGGTGGAGACGGTGGAAGAGGCCCGGCGGTTTGCAGAAGCAGCCGGATTCCCGGTCCTCCTCAAGGCCGCCATGGGCGGCGGTGGGAAGGGGATGCGGGTGGTTCACACTCCGGAGGAGTTGGACAATGCCTTTCGCCAGGCTTCGGCGGAGGCCCTTCAGGCCTTCGGCCATCCGGGGCTGTATGTGGAAAAGTTTCTGGTGGAACCCCGCCACGTGGAGTTCCAGATCCTGGCGGATCATCACGGGAACGTGGTGCATCTGTTTGAGCGGGAGTGTTCCATCCAGCGCCGCCATCAGAAACTCGTGGAAGAATCCCCCTCCCCCGCCCTGACCCCCGAGCTGCGGGAGAAGATGGGAGAGGCGGCCGTGCGGCTGATGAAGGCCATCGGCTATGCCGGGGCGGGGACGGTGGAGTTCCTGCTGGATCGGGAAGGAAACTTCTATTTCATGGAGATCAACGCCCGGCTCCAGGTGGAGCACCCGGTGACGGAGATGATCACCGGGCTGGACCTGGTGGCCTGGCAGATCCGGGTGGCCCGGGGAGAGGCCCTCTCCTTCAAACAGGAAGATCTCGTGCAGCGGGGCTATGCGGTGGAGGCCCGAATCTTTGCCGAGGATCCCTTTCACCATTTTCTGCCTTCCCCCGGGGTGATTGAGGTCCTCCGGGAGCCTTCCGGTCCCTTTATCCGGGTGGACAGCGGGGTGTATGAGGGGGCCCGGGTGCCTGCGGAATACGATCCCATGCTGGCCAAACTGGTGGTGTGGGGAGAGAACCGGAAGGAAGGTCTGGCCCGGATGCGGACAGCGCTCGCGGAATACTGGGTGGGGGGCGTGGAGACCACCCTCCCCTTCCACATCCGCCTCTTCAGCGATCCGGAATTTGTGAACGGGCGCTATTCCGTCCAGTTCCTGGCGCGCCGGAAGGACCTCCTCTCCTTTGAGACGCCCCGCCATCTCCAGGATCTTTCCTTTGAAGAAGAGGTGGCCCTGACCGTGGCCCTCCGGGAAAACCCTGCGCGCCGTTCAGGCCAGCAGGAGACCGGTCCCACGCCCCGGAGCGTGTGGACCTGGGTGGCCCGCCGGGAGGCCACGGGGCAGTGATCGGCCTGCCATGAAAATCCTCCACACCGCGGACCTGCATCTCCGGGAGGTGGGCGATGCGCGGTGGGAGGCCCTCATGGAAATTCTCCGCCTTGCCCGCCGCGAGAAAGTGGATTTTCTTGCCATCAGCGGAGATCTCTTTGATGATCCGGACCGTGCGGAAGGTCTCCGGGTTCCTCTGCGTGAGATGCTGTCCGCCCAGCCCTTTCGCGTGGTCCTGATCCCGGGAAACCACGACCGCGACGTGTTTGAAGCCCAGAAAGGGTTCTATTTTGGAGAAAATGTCCGTGTGATTCAAAACCTGGAAAACCCGGTCAACGCCGGTTCGGTATGGATCTGGGGATTTCCCTTTGAAGATCTGGGCAGGGAAAAGATCCTGGAACAGCTCTGGAACATCCGGCCCCGGATGAATCCCGAAAAACGGCATCTTCTGCTCTTTCACGGCGAGCTTCTGGATGCCATGATCCGGCGGGAAGATATGGGAGAGGAGGGGGGCAGGGCGTATATGCCTGTCCGATTGAGCTTTTTCAAACCCCTTCCTTTCCAGTACGTGCTGGCCGGTCATTTTCACACACAATATTACGCATGGGAGTTCTCGCCGGAACGCTATTTCATCTATCCCGGCTCTCCCGTTTCCATCACCCGGAAGGAAACCGGTCGGAGAAAGGTCAACCTGGTTGAGGTGGGGAAGCCCCCCCGGTGGATTGAACTGGACACGTTCCATTACGAGACGGTCACCCTCCGGCTGGACCCGGGGAAGACCGCATCTCCCGTGGATCTGCTGCGAGAACAACTGCAGAACCTCCATCCCCGGGCCCACCTGCTTCTGCGCGTGGAAGGGTATTTTCACCGCAAATTGCTGAATCGCACGGAAGAGGAACTTGCCCGGGAGCTGGACCGGTTTGTGGAGAAAACTCTCGGCGATCGGGTGGCGGAAAAGGTCTATGCCTTCCGGGATATTCACGCCGTGCTGGACAGCGCGCTTTTCCAGGAATTTCTGCGCCGGCTGGATGCCCGCGAGATCCCGGAAGATGAGAAACAGGCCATCAGAGAACTGGTGATTCAGGCCTTTGCGGAAACCTCATGAAAATCGTTGAATTCTCGGTGCTCCGGTATGGTCCCCTCACCCTTCCCGGGCCGGTGAGACCGGGAAATTTCACCCTCTTCTGGGGGGAAAACGAGAAAGGGAAAACCCTCCTTCTGGAAGCCCTGCTGAAAATGCTTATGGGGCAGAAGGCCGCACGGACCATTCCGGGTGTGGAGCGGGTGGAGGAAATGCCCGAAGGGTATGTGGTGGTCCAGATCGCTGGACAAGAGAAAAAGTTTCGCGGGAAGCGCGGTCTTCTCCATGAGCTCCAGATCACCCCGGCAGAGTTCCGGAATGTCTTTGTGGTTCGGGACAGCGACCTTCAGGTTCGCGGTGACCGGAACCAGCCGGAAGCGGCGGTGTACGAGAGCCTCACAGAGCGCCTCCTCGGGATGCGGAGCCAGGAAATCCGTCACCTCAAGCGCAAGCTGCGGGAGCTCGGGCACCTCACAGATACCGGAAAATTCCAGGATCGGGGAGATGTGAAAATCCGTTCCCGCATGCGAACCGCCCACGAACTGCTCAGGGGGAAAATTCCGGATCTTGAAAACGAACTGAAAGAGAAAGAACTTTTCCACGCGGAAGAAACTCTGGTCAGGCTTCGGGCAGAGGGGGAAGAAATCCAGCGGGAACTTCAGCTGCTGGAACAGGCACGGGAAAGGGAGCGCTATGAGAAAGCTTCTGCCCGCCTGCACAGGCTCCGGCATCTTGAAGAGAAGCTCCAGGAGATGGCGCCATACACCCCGCAGGCGCTTGAGGCATGGCTGGAGGCCCGGCGAACCCTGAAGGTGGCCACAACCGCACGGGACCGCCTGGAAAAAGAACTCCAGGGGATACAAGAACAGATCAAAGCGCTTGAAGCGCAGCGGGAGGAGCTTCTCCCCCGCCTGGAAAAGTTTCAAAAAGATGTGGAACTCTTTCGGGATCGGGTTTATCCCGAGCTGGAACGGCTGCGACGGGAAGAGGAGGCGCTGCAGGAAGCTTCACATAAGGCATCCTTTTTTCAACGAACCGGCATCATCGCCGCGGTGCTGGCGGCTCTGGCGCTTCTCGGCTGGCTTGTTCATCCTTCCCCCTGGGTGGTCGTTTTCGCCCTGATCTCGGGAGGGATGAGCCTTTTTGCCGCAGGAAACCTGTGGCGCCATACCCGAAGGCGGGCCCGGTTTCAGCGGGAACGCTTCTCCCTGATCCAGCAGGTGCAGGAACAGGGCCATGCCGCACGCTCGCTGCAGGAACTCCGGAAACTGCGAAAAGATCTGGAGGATCGGCTTGAAACTGAAAGGACCCGGCGGATCCGGATGGAGGAGAGCCACCGAAGCCTGCTGGAAAGGCAGCAACAACTTGAAGCGGACCTTCAGGAGAAGGAAAAACAGATTCAGAATGCGGAAGAGACCATAGACAGGCTCCGGAGACAGACGGGGGTTTCAGATCCTGAAGAGCTGGAACAGAAACTGCGGGAAAAGGAGGCAATGGAGCGAGAGATTCAGGGGCACCGGGAGGCCCTGGAGGTGCTTCTTGAAGGCCCCGAAGACTCGTGGGAGGCCAGTCTGAAAGTGCTTTCTGTCCATCGTGAGGCCGCTCCGGATTATGCGTATGATCCGAAGCGGGAGCAGGAACTCCAGAAAAGACTGAGGCAGATCAACGCGGAGATGGATGAACTGACCCGAAAACTCGCCGGGGTTGAAGAAAGGTTGCGGACCGTTGAGCAGGACGCGGCTTTTGTCCTTGGGGAACCCGTGGTCTGCCGAACGCCGGAGCAGCTCATTCGGATGAAAAAACGGGTGGAAGAGTTTTACAGCTTCCATATGAAGCGGAAAGAGCGTGTGGAGATCGCCCTTGCGATTCTGGAAGAGATGGAACGGGAAGAAACCCGGCGAATCGCCGATCTTTTCGGTGAAAACAGCGTGATTGCCCGGCACTTCTCCCGGATCACGGGCGGGCTCTACCGGAGCGTGGACTTTGACCCTGAAAGGAAACATCTGGTCGTGGTGCGCAGGGATGGCAGGATGCTGGATCCTGGAAGGCTCTCCGGCGGTGCGTTTGATCAGCTGTATTTCGCCATCCGCATCGGTTTTGGGGAACGCCTTCTGGGAGAGCCGGGATTCTTCCTTCTTGACGATCCCTTCATCAAGGCCGATCCCCGGCGTCTGGAGCGGCTGCTTGGAATGCTTCAGGAACTGGCACGGCGAGGGAACCAGGTTCTGTATTTTTCCGCCAAAGGCGAGGTTCGCCATTTGCTGGAACCGAAGATCCAGACAGGCGAGGTTCATCTTGTGGAAATGCGAGGGCTTCTGGCATGACCCTGCGCCTGCTCACGCCGGCCAAGGTGAATCTGGGGCTGTGGGTGGTGGGGCGGCGGGAAGACGGGTATCATCGCCTGGTGAGCCTGTTTCTCCGCATCCCCGTGTATGATTATCTGGAGATCACGCCCCGTCCGGCGGGGTTTGCCCTTGAGAGCCTGCCTCCCCTGCCGGAAGCCAACACCCTTCGGCGGGCGTGGG
>WFYF01000014.1 GCA_015490255.1 Caldifarciminota bacterium | reverse complement strand
CCTCCAGCACACCCACGTGGGCCATCCCGCGGGCGCCTCCGCCGCCCAGAACAGCCACCACCCCACCAAAGGGCCTAATGTCCCCCATGTCCCAGCACGGCGATGAGTTTCACCACGCCCCAGGCAAGGCCAAACAGCACGATCTGTCCGAGCACATATCCCAGGTTCTTGATCCAATCCATAAAGTTTTCTCCTTTTTCTTTTTCCGGGGATATTATACCCGAGACCCGTCGGACCGTCGAGATGAAGCAAAACCGCCGTGTGAAAAATGAGGAGACAGGCCTGCTCTGCCCTGTCACAGGACGCCCGGGGGATCCGGACGGCCCCTCAAAGGTGTGCAGCTCGCCGGCCGCCGGGGAAGCCCCCGGGATTCACACCGGTTCACCCGTGGCAACGCAGACGGTGCCCGCGACGAAACGCCGGGATCTCACCGCCGCGGCCTGGGGCCGCGAGGAAGGCGCCGGATGGTGGCGGCAAGCTCCGGATCGGGGTCCGGGAGAGTCCGTCCGATCAGCGCCTCCACCAGCGCGTTCATGGTGGTGTCCATCCTTACCGCCATCCATCGCAGACGATCGTGAAGGGACTCCGGAAGGAGGACGCTGAGCCGCCGAACCTTGCGCGTCTTTTCCCCTGCCTGGATCTCATCAGACGAAATCTCCTCAAGATGTCCCAGCACTTCCACCAGCGCCTCCCGGAGGGTCCGGTTCTGCACGAAACAATACACCGCCAGACGTTTCCAGGCCTCAGAACTGATCACCAGCGTTGTGCTGACCGGGGTGTCAGCGGATGGGTCGTGGCTTCCCTCATCCGGAGAAGGACTTTCGTCGGGTTTTTCCGGGATCTCCGGGGCATCGCCCACCAGGTGGCGGGCAGGGGTGTGGGCCCGCCGACGCAGGAGACGGCGCAGGGCCTCCGGCTCCCCGGCTTCACGCTTTTTGCGGGACATAGACTTTCTCCAGGATTTCCCGGGCAAGCGCCCGGAAGTTCTGGGCTCCGGTGGAAGCGGGGTCATATTCCACCACAGAGCGGGCAAAGGCCACCGATTCGGGAATCCTGGTGTTGATCCGGATCTCCGTGGTCAGAACCTTTTCCCCATACACCGAACGGAGGAGGTTCACCACCTCCCGGGTGTGGCGGGTCCGGTAATCCACACGGTTGAGCACCAGCCCCAGCAGATCCACAGGCCTGCGGAGGCGTCGCTGGACTTTGTGAATCGCGTCCAGAATATCCTCAATGCCCATGATGGCCAGAGAGTGGGGCTCCACCGGGACCAGCACCTTCCGGGCCGCGGCCAGCCCGTTGAGGGTGAGGATCCCCAGGTTGGGCGGGCAGTCCAGCATCACCCAGTCGTACGCTTCCCGATAGGTGCCAAGTGCCTCGTCCAGCACGAGTTCTCCCCCCACTTCACCGGCAAGGTTCCGCTCCACGGCGGCCAGCCTTCCCGTGGCCGGCAGAAGAAACAACCCCCGGGGAGAGACCTCCTTCGGATGGGGGGAGCGTCCTTCCAGGAGCCCGGTCACATCTTCTTCAGGCTCCACATCCGGGCCAAGAAGCCAGCGGGTGGCACTTCCCTGGGGATCCAGATCCAGGAGCAGCACCCGAAAACCTTCCAGCGCCAGCGCAGCCGAGAGGTTGACCGCCAGGGTGGTCTTTCCCACCCCTCCTTTCTGATTGGCCACAGCAAGGACCATCCTTCACCTCCTGTCAATTGACGGACGTCGCCGCACCCTTTCTCATTTCCGCCTCTCTTTATGGCTCTGTGCAACCCCGCCTTTCTTCCTGTATCCCCTCATGTATCCCTTCAAACAAACGTCCATCCATTCATAAGTTCATCGCTTGACGCCTTCAAAGATTTCTTCAACGATTTCCTCAACCCTTCAATCATACAAATATGCTTTCACGGCTTTCTTCATCCACTGATTCAAACAAATCTGCAAAGATGTAAAGATGTAAATCTGTAAAAATGCATGCCCTTACCATACGGACCTTCCCACGATCTTTCAAGCACCCGGGAAGCCTCCCAAAGGGCCTTCAGACCGGCGTGTGCAGAAACCCGCAGCCCCTCTGACCGAGGGACCCAGATCCCCGAAACCGGGCGGCAATCTCCTGATCGGGACGGTTGAAACTCCTTTCCATGGCGCTTACACTGAAACCATGCGGGGTGTAAAGGGTGTTGCGTGGAAGGTGGATCTTTCCGGCTTCACAGCCTTTCTGGAACGCCGTGAAGCCCGGGGGCGGGAAGGGGCGGAGGAGGTGGCGGTGGCAGTGGCCCGAACCTTTCTTCCTCTCCTCCCTCAAATCCGCCACTTGAAGGGCACCCTTCTCTCCTTTGGTGGCGATGCCCTCACCGTCTGGTTTCCCCTCCTTCCCCGGGAGACGTTTGTCGCTTTCGCCGGGTTTGTGCACCGAAGAATTCAGGAGGCTCCCCTCCCTCTCCAGGCCCGTCAGATCTTCCAGTTCGGGAGCCTCCAGGTGCACCGCCTTGCCCATGCGGATCCCGACCAGGCACCCTTCACAGCCTACGCGGGACCCGTTCTCCGCGCCCTTGCCCGCCGGGAGAAAAACACATCCATGGGAGAAGTGTGGATCCACCATCGCATTCCGAAGCACACCGCGCCTGCTCCCCAACCCTTCCTTCCTCCTCCGTGGGTGCCCGTCGCACTTCTGGACGAGCCCAGCCGCTTCCAGCGCCTCACCGCCGTGTTTGTGGAAATGCGGGGACTCGCGCGGGACCGGATGGCACAGACCTTCCACCTCCTGACCGGCACGCTGGCCCGGCTGGAAGGCCACCTGATCAAGGGCGAGGTCTCGCCGGAAGGCTTCCGGTGGCTTGCGGTGTTCGGGTTTCCTCTGCCCTGTGAAGACGGAGAAGAGCGGGTGAAGGAACTTGCCGATGCGCTGTGTGCACCCCACATCCGGCTGGGTGCGGCTTCAGGGATCGCGGTGAACCTTCGCATCGGGGGATTCGTGGATTTCATGGGAGACTGCATCAACACCGCTGCCCGGGTTGCCGGGGCCACCCCGTGGGGCGAGGCCTGGATCACTTCCCGCGATGGCAAACGGCTTCCTCTCAAGGGGAAACGTGCGGGAGTGACGGTACGATCCGTACGGGAAGATCCGAAAATTTCTCACGATGCCCTTCCCCTTTTCGGGCGGCAGAACGAACTCCGGATTCTCCGGGACTTCGTGCGCCGGTTCTCCGGAGGAGAAAACCTCTCCGTGAGTCTGGTGGGGCCCCCCGGGGTCGGCAAAACCCGCCTGCTTCAAGCATTCCTGGAGGAACTATCCCTTCTCCGGATTGCCCACAGCCATTTTCGCATCGCGGACCGCCCTCATCCTCCCTGGTCTCTCCTCCGGCGTGTGCTCCTCAAAGAGATCGGGAGGGAAGGGTATGTTCCTGTGCGTGCGATGCGCGCGCTGCTGGCAGACTGGGGCATTCCGCCGGGATATCTCCCGGCCCTCCATGCGGTCCTGAACCAGCAGGAAGTCTCCCGGGAGGCCACCCGCCTGGTATCCGGCCTTCTGGAACGGATCCTGCGAAGTCTTCCCCGACGTCTCTGGATCTTTGAAGATGCCCAGTGGATGGACCCTCCTTCCCGGGAGGTCCTTCTCCGTCTGCCCACCCTCGGACACGGTGCCTTGTGGGTTGCCCGGGACACCGGGGAGCGGATTCCGGTGGATCAGGAAATTCCCATCCTTCCCCTTCCGGAAGAGGCCATGACCGCCCTTGTGCAATCCGTCCTCCCGGAAGGGGGGCCCGTGCAGGAAATCGTGGCCCGTTCTGGAGGCCTGCCGCTGTTCGCTCTGGAAATGGCCCGGGCCTGGGAAGAGGGGACCGACTGGCTCACTCCTCGGCTGGAAACGCTGATCCAGAGGCGTTTCTTCCGGTTGACGCCCCGTCTGCAGCGCATCCTGCAGATGGCCGCCGTTTTCGGGGACGACATGCCCATAAGCCTTCTCCAGACCTGCGTGCCGGAGATGACCCTGGAGGACCTCCAGGAACTGGAGGTCCGGGGATGGTATGCTGTCCACAAGCAGAAGGGCCGGTTCAGCCACGATCTTTTGAGAGAAGGCGTTTACGCATCCCTGCTGACCCGCAACCGCCGCCGTCTGCACGCCCGTCTGGCCCGTCTCCTGGAGACCCGAACCCCTGACCGGCTGGAAGAGATCGCCACCCACTGGCGGGAGGCAGGACAGCCCAAAAAGGCCGCCCGCTTTTTTCGCGAAGCCGCACGCCGGGCTGCGGCCCGGGGCGCGCTGGAAGAGGCCCACCTCCTGTTTGAACAGGCCCGGCACTGCTATCCGGAAGGCGATCCCCAGCGCACCATTTTGCAGTGGGAAGATGAGGAACTCCGCTTATGGCGACAGGGAAACCTCCAGAACCTCGCCGCGGCGCTGGAACGTCTCCAGCAGGCCCGGGAAACCCACCGGCACACCCACGTCCAGGTGTATCTCGCCCTGCGCACCGCTGCGCTGGAAAGGGAGCTGGGCCGCAGAGACCCCGGCAAAGCGCTGGAAGAGGTGGCCCACCTCATCCCCGCCATGCCCCGGGATCTCCAGGGCGCATTTTACATTGAGCGGGCATTTGTGCACGCTCACGTGGGACAATACCGGAAAGCCCTGCGGGATTTTCGTCAGGCATGCCGCCTGACTCCCCGGGATCGGGAGCATATCCTGCTCCACATGGCGAGCGTTCTTGACCGGCTCGGCTGGCGACGTCTGGCCGTGCGCCTCCTGCAGCAGCTCCTGACCCGCATTCCCACTTCCCGTCTTTCCCTCCGGATTCACACCCTGAACATTCTGGCCAACCTCCTCAAAGAGCAAAATCCGCCGGAAGCCCGAAGCGCCTATGCCCGGGCTCTGGAACTCGCCCGACAATACAGCGGTCCTTATGAGCAGGCCATGCTCCTCGGCAATCTGGGAAGCATGGAAGAGCTCCTCGGCAACTATGGGGTGGCTCTGGAGCGCTATAAGGAATCCGTGGAAATTTTCCGGGAGATCGGGCATCTCCGGGGTCTGGCCTATATGCTGGGGAGCATGGGAATTGTGGAAAAATCCGTGGGAGACCTTCAGGCTTCCCGCCGCCATCTCCTCCAGGCCCTCCGGCTTGCCCGCAGGCTGCACCACCACCTGCTCATCATCCGGTATCTCAACGCGCTGGGCGGGTGGTATCTTCTCACCGGCAACCCCCATCGGGCCCGGAAACTGTTCGCCCTCGCCCTTTCCCTTCACCCGGTCCCCACCATGCGGGCCGTGATCAGCATCAACAGGGCGCTGGTGGAAATCCAGGAAGGACAGCCGGAGCGTGCCCGGGAGCACCTGAAAGAAGCCGAGCGCCTTCTCTCCGACGACACCGCGCCCATCCTCAAAGGCTATCTTCTCTGGACCCGCGCCCTCTGCCACGGGCTGGACAACGATCTTGTCGGGATGCGCACCTGTCTGGACAGGGCCCGGGAACGCTTCGCCCAGCACCATCACCGGCCCGGACTGTTTTATGTGCACGCGGCGGAGCATCACTGGTTCGGCACCGTCTCCCGCGAGGAACTCGTTCGGGAACTTGACGCCATGGGGGCCGGAACCAGGGGGGAACCCGGACATTTTCTGAACCACCCGCCAGGCCGAAAACGGTCCATAACCTGACCTCATCCCTGCAACCCCACCCCGGGAAAAATCTTCCTCCACTCCGCGCGCTTCAGGGACCGGCACAGAGCATCCTGTTCGTCGCAGAGGCATCGGTTCCGGAGGCCGGGTGTTGACAATATGGAAATTTTGTCTTATCATTTTATCATGATTAAGTTTCCATCTGTGCGAGAATCCGGTCTTGTCCTTCCGCGGCCGGTGGTGGCGTGGGGGGTGTGGGTGAT
>WFYF01000013.1 GCA_015490255.1 Caldifarciminota bacterium | reverse complement strand
TCCCGCATGAACATCAGGTCTGAGATCTGGAACTGCCCGAGGGTGAGAGAGATCTCCCCGGGAAGGTTGTGGAGTTCCACCCAGGCGTCCTCAAACCTGGGGGGCTCTCACTTCTCAAAAATCACGTAGGAATAAAACCGCACACGTTCACCCAGGGGTGCACCGGACAGGATTTTGACCGCATAGGGTGCCTGAAAATCTGCCCGGGCCTCTCCAAAAGTCCGTCCCTCGCCCCAGAAGGTGAACCGGAAGGCCACGGGAGGATATTCCGGAAGGTGGAGTTCGTCGTCTCCGGTGGCGAGGGTGCCCTGGTCCACATCCCCGAAGATATAACCGCCTTCGGCAAACTGTTGTCCGAAAGCGTTGAGGTGGGGGACGGCCTTGTGGCAGACGTTGCAGGAGATGCCGTATTTCCGGGCAAAGGCCGGGATGGTTTCCCCTGCCCGGGGCAGGGCCATCACCAGGAGGAGGATCCTCCACCACGGTCTCATACCTGACCTCCTTTTGCATGGATACCGCTGTGAATCGCCGGCGGTTTCAGTCCTCGTCCTCTTTGTGTTTCTCTTCTCCACCGGAGAGCAGGGCCCCGCGTCTGTCTTCCCGCTCCACGCCCTCTCCGGATTCCATCTCAGCTTCACCGCCTGGATCAGCAGTCTGCACCACCGCCGTTCCATGGGCCACCTGGCCCCCCACATATCCCGTCCAGCTGACCATCCCGATCAGGATCACCGGCATCACCACCACCGCACGCCGGATCGCGGTGAAGAGGGGTTCCAGAAGGGCCAGGGTCCCTCCCGCCACGAACAGGATCGTGGTCCAGGTGCCCAGGGTTTCGTGAAGTTCCAGCACAGATTCCGCCACCCCCCGGGCTTCGGCCGCTTCCTCCTGGCGTTCTCCGCTGAAATAGGCCACCACAGCGGCGAGAGCGGCCAGGATCAGGAGGGCCCGGAGTTCCAGCGTCCGGTCCGGCTTGCGGAAGGTCCACACCGCAAGGGGAAGGGCCACAAAAGCCAGGGCGATGGGGAAGTGGACCACCATGTTGTGCAGATGAGCCAGCATGGGCTGGACCTCTTTTTTAAAATTCCGGCCGGGGGGTTGCGGGTGTGGATGGAGGCAGGACGGGCAGGGTCCGGGCGTGCTCCGGGATTTCGCCGGTGAGGGTCCGGAGAAACGCCACGATGGCGCGGACTTCATCGGCGCTGAACCGGGTGTTCAGCTGCATGCGCGCCATAATCTCCACGGCCTCTTCCAGGCGCCACACGTCGCCCGTGTGGAAATACGGTGCGGTCAGCGCCACGTTTCTGAGGGTGGGGACCCGGAACATGAACCGATCGGAGGCTTTGCCGGTCACCGCTGCCCGGCCTTCGTCTTTTCCACGCTCAAACCGCGCGAACATCCGCCCCCCCACATTCACCCCCCTGTGACAGGCCACACATCCTCTGGAAAGAAACAGACGGAGACCGCGCAGCTCTTCTGCGTTCAGGGCTTCCAGGTCTCCTTTCAGAAACCGGTCAAAGCGGGAAGGGGTCAGCAGGGTCCGCTCAAAAGCTCCGATGGCCTTGCCGATGTTCTCCAGGGTGATGGGGTTTTCTTCCCCGGGAAACGCTTTGCGGAAAAGCTCCACATACGCGGGGATGCTCTGCAGACGGGCCACCACCAGCGATTCCGTTGCCGCCATCTCAATGGGATTCTCAATGGGCTTGGTGGCCTGATCCTCCACATCGGGAGAACGCCCGTCCCAGAACTGCGCGATGTTGAGGGCCGCGTTCAGCACGGTGGGTGCGTTGCGGGGACCCTTCTGCCAGCGGTGCCCCAGGGATGTCGGGAGATTGTCCACACCGCCGGAGGCGAGGTTGTGGCAGGTGTTGCAGCTGATCAGCCCGCTCCGACTCAGACGGGGGTCAAAATACAGGAGTTTCCCCAGCTGAACCTTTTCCGGGGTGAGGGGATTGTCTTCCCGGGCCACCGGCTGGTCAGGAAGCGGTTTGAAGAAAGCGCGCGCCTTCTTCAGAAG
>WFYF01000012.1 GCA_015490255.1 Caldifarciminota bacterium | reverse complement strand
GAGGAACACCAGGCCCGCAATGATCACCAGACGCAGCCCCCACAGGGGCCAGTGCTGGAGGGCTTCCACGTGATGGGCGATATAGGAGGCCAGCCCGGATTTGCCGAAAGCGGATGCCAGGGCGAACCCGCCACCGAACAGGAAAATCACTCCCCAGGGGATCTTTTCCGCATCCTCCCAGGTGAGGAGGGGTTTGCCCTCGTGGTGCCAGAGGAAGAGGAGCACCGCCCCGGCCATGGCGAGGGTGGCATCGTGCACGTGGAGCCCCAGGCGCACCAGGAGCGGACGGGCCATCCAGCCCAGCACCACCAGCAGGAACACACCACCCACCCGCTTTTCCGCTGGGGAAAGGGGACCCATGCGGATCAGGGTTTCCCGGAGCACGTTCCGGTTGACCCTTTTGTTGGGAACCCGGAAAAGAAACACCAGGAGAACATAGGCCACAACAAAGAGCAACACCCCCACAGGAAAGCCGACCTTCATGAAGGCGAAAAACGACAGATCCTGGCCGAACATCTCCCGCAGAACTCCGGCCAGGACCAGATTGGGCGGGGTCCCCACCAGGGTGGAAAGCCCTCCGATGGAGGCGGCATAGGCGATGCCGATGAACAGGGCTTTTTCCAGGGCCGGGGAAACCTTCAGGGAAAGCAGACTCAGGGCGATGCTCACCATCAGGATGGCGGTGGCGGTGTTGGACATCCACATGGACAGGAGGGCGGTGGCGAGCATCATGCCCAGGAGCAATCCCCGCTCGCCGGGTGGAGCCTTCAGGGTGATCCACAGGGCGATCCGGCGGTGGAGGTTATGGCGTTCAACGGCCCGGGCGAGAAAAAAGCCGCCCAGAAACAGGAAGACGTTGGGATTGGCAAAAGGGGCCCCGGCTGCCCTGGGGGAAAGCACACCCAGAATGGGAAACAGCACCAGCGGCAACAATGCTGTAACGGGAAGAGGCACCACCTCGCTCACCCACCACAGGGCCATCCACAGAGCCACGCCCAGGGTTCTCCGGGCAGGCTCGGGCATATCCGGTGGGGCCAGAAGAAGGCTTCCTCCGAGGAGAAGGGGGCCGGAAGCCAGCAGGACCCGGCGTCTCATGAGGAGCTGAAACGCAACAGGACTTCGGACTCGGACTCCAGCATCTCCCGAGCATAGGCAAGGAGGGCGTCCACCAGGGAAAACCCCTGCTCGGTGGCCCGGAACCGAACGTTCCGGGCAAGGACCCACACCCCCTTCTCCCGGGTGAGCACCCAGAGAAGGGCCTCATGACCACGGTGATCCGGAGATACCGCCCGGACCACCTGACCTTCCCGGCCAGCAATCTCCCCTTCCCCTTCGCCGCTCCACACCCGCAGCAAAAAGGGGTCATCTTCGTGAAGGAGCAAAAGCAGAACGTCCAGCAGGCCTCCCGGGGTCACATCCCCACCGCTCCGGGGCTGGCGCAGAAACCCCGAGGACAGACGGGCCAGGCGACCCAGCCGGTCCTTACGGAAAACGACCCGGAGCGGCTGGGGAACAAGACCGGTGGTCAGGAAGACCTCCCGGGAAAAGGGGGTGAGATCCCTTTCCCCCACGGCGATGAAGGGAAGGGTATGTTCCACAGCCCGTCCCAGGGCAGCCCACCGTTGGGGAGCATCGGTGGAGACAACCAGCACCGTATCCTGTTCCGGTGTTTCGGGAAGGGTGTTCCAGTGAACGGAAGATACAGGCAGCGACCGGGATGTCACCGCCTCAAGAAAGGCATCTGTTCCAAAAAGGAACAGCGTTTTGAACGGAAAATCCGACATACCTTAAGGATATGCGCCCGCAGAAGGGATGTCAACCGTTTTCCGGAGACGCTGTCCTTCCTCACGGTGGTGCTTGCGGAGGTTCCCTCTGGTTTTGTTGTTTTCGCAGCCACCATGGGCGAAACACCGCCACCGGGGCTTGTCCAGAGATCCCCCGCCCGGCATTTCATGACAAACCCGCAGTTTCGGGAGGGAAAGCGATCCTCGCTGGCTTTCCCTCCAGGATGCCGGCAACCGGCCGGGTTGTGTTCAGGCAAACGCCTGACGGAGCATCGCCTCCAGGCGGTTCACCGCCGCCTCGTCGGGCAGGCCCACTTGGACGATCCGGCCGTCCACCACCAGGGTGGGCACCGCCCGGACCCCGTAACGCTCCGCCAGCCGGCAGCAGGAGCCGTCCCGGCATTCCTCCGCCCGGTGGACCTCAAATTCCACCCCCGGTGGCAGAATATGACGGACGATCCTTTCGGTGCGATCACACAACCGGCAATCGGCCCGGAAGAGTTCCACTTTCATGGCGCAACCTCCTTTTGAGCCTGTTCCTGCAGAGCCAGCCAGGCACGGGCCGGCAGCACCCGGAGGGTGTCGTCGCCCACAACCTTTCGCTGAGCCTGGGCACCCTCCGGAACCACCGTATCCGGCACAACCACAAACACGGGATACCCCACCTTTTCAAGCAATTGCAGAGCGCCGGGAAGATCGGCCCCTTCGTCAGGCCGAACCCTGACCCGGGCATAGGGAGTGATAAGGGTCTCTTCCACCAGACGGACATGGGCCCGCTTCAGGA
The DNA here is from genome assembly GCA_015490255.1 of Caldifarciminota bacterium. Taxonomy (GTDB): domain Bacteria; phylum Hydrothermota; class Hydrothermia; order S141-80; family S141-80; genus S141-80. The sequence continues at coordinate 2,659 of WFYF01000012.1, read as the reverse complement.
CCGACCGGATGGACACCGCACACGAAGGACAGGTCACGTCGCCCACGAGAAGTTCCAGAGGGGCCGCTCCCCCAAAGGCTATGAGAAAGAGCCAGGGCATCATCACAATTCCTCCTGTTTCAGACAAGTTGGTTCACCAGCCAGGGGCTTGCGGAGATGAGGAGAAGCAACGCCCCCGAAATCCAGAACATGCGGTAGGACGGTTTCTCGCACGTCCCGTCCACCCCGCAGGTGCCGGCCTTCTGCCGCTCCCGGTAAAAAGCGAGAGCCCAGAGTCCCCATGCGATTGCAAGCAGGTAAGGGCGAAAAGGCTCCAGGACCTGGAGGCTGGCCATCTAGGCGCCGGTGATGCCCGCACCGATGAGCACCACCGGAAGGACGCAGCAGGCAGAGGCAGCCGCGGCGGCCACCACCGCGCCGCCCACCGCAAGCCAGGGACGCAGTCGCTTCATGCCGCACCTCTCTCACGCACAGCAGCTCAGTTTGTGCACATCCACCGCCACCGCTTGGGCGGCCAGACGAAGGGCTTCCGCATAGGTGAGATACGGGGCGAAGCTGTCCACCAGGTCGGCGGCCTTCATCCCCGCCCGGAGGGCCAGGTGAGCGGCATAGACGGCCTCTCCCGCCCGGGGCATCACCAGATGCACCCCCAGGAGCTTCCCTGTGGCAGCCTCCAGAACCAGCTTGATCTTCCCGGCCCGGCCCTCCACCCGGGCCCGGGCCACCACGTCCAGATCCATCACTGCGGTCTGCACGTCTTTCCCCTGTTCCCGGGCCGCTGTTTCGGTGAGGCCCACGGCGGCCACTTCCGGATCGGTGAAGATCACCCGGGGTGCCAGGCGGGGGTCAAACACCTCCCGGCCCACGCCCAGGGCGTTCCGGGCCGCGATCTGCCCCATCCGGCTGGCCAGATAAACGAACTGGGGATGGGGAGTCACGTCTCCGGCCGCATACACCCGGGGGTTTGTGGTGGCCAGATACGGATCCACGCGGATGGCGCCCCGGTCATCGGTTTCCACCCCCGCAGCGGAAAGGTTCAGACGGTCCGTGTTGGGTCGCCGTCCCGTGGCCACCAGGATTTCGTCCACCTCCACCGGTTCCACGCCGTCCTGACAAAGAATCCGCTTGCCGGTGGGGGTGCGTTCCACACAACGGATCCGGATGGCGGTGAGCACCCGGATGCCTTCGGCTTCCAGGTGCTGCTGCAGATGTTCCGAGATCTCCGGTTCTTCAAAGGGAGCGATGCGGGGCTGGGCCTCCATCAGGATCACCTCGCTGCCCAGCCGGGCGTAGGCCTGGGCGAGCTCCAGCCCCACCGCGTTCGCCCCTATCACCGCAAGACGCCGGGGAAGAACCCGGCTTTCCAGGGCCTCCGTGCTGGTCCAGAACCCCGCTTCCTGAAGGCCCTCAATGGGCGGGATCCAGGGCCGGGCGCCGGTGGCGATCAGGGCCTGCTCAAAGGAGATTTTCTTTCCGTCCACCTCCACGGTGTCGGGGTCCACGAACCGGGCCGTGCCGGGAATCCGCTGGATGCCCCAGGCTTCCGCCACGTCCTCGTATTTCTCCTGAAGCAGGGTCTGGATCAGGTCCTGCCGGGCTTCCTGCAGGGCCGCCATGTCCGGGATTTCCGGACAGCCCCGGAAGGGAGCGGGGGGATGGTGAAGGGCGTGGAGGGCAGCGGCCCGGTGGAGAAGAAATTTGCTCGGCACGCATCCCACGTTCACGCAGGTGCCGCCAAACCGGTCGCCCGTGATCATCACGACGGAGGCACCGTGTTTTCGGGCCTCAATGGCGGCGGCGAAGGCGGCCGAGCCTGAACCGATCACCAGGAGAGACGCGGCGGCTTCTGGTGTCTCCCCGGAGGGTGTTTCTTCTTGCACACCCACCACCCGGTATCCCACGGCTTCCACGTGCTGGCGGAGGACTTCCGGGTTATCGCCCACCAGCCGGGCGATCCCTTCCTTCCAGGAGACCTGGAGGACCCGGGCCCCGGCGCGTTCCAGGGCCGCACGCACGGTTTCCTCGCAGTGGGTGCAGGTCATGCCCTGGATCCGGAGTTTGAGGGTTTTCATGGTTTTTTCCTCATGTGTTCCGGGCCATCAGCCGGATCACCTCCAGGAGGCGCTGGATCCGGCCCTCCGGGCTGGGTTCTTTCTGGACCATGCAGGTCCGGACGCAGGCTTCAAGATGGAGCCCGGCGAGTTCGGCGGCGAGCTGACCGGCGGCCCCCCGAACGGCCAGGGCGAGCTGGATGAGCTCATCGGCGCATTCGCCTTCGGCCAGGCGCCTTTCAATGGCCTCCACCTGGCCCCGCAGCCGGCGGACCCGGGCCAGAAGGCGCTTTTTTTCTTCCTCCGAGAGATAGACGGTCTGTTTCAGTGTCTGAGCCACGATTTGACCTCCTCTTTTTCTTCGGTCCGGTATATTATACCCCCTATGGTATACCGCGTCAAGTCTTCGGCAGAACTGACCTCCATACATGAGTTCAGAGCCCCCCAACCCTTTCCCCAAATACGCCCCATGCGGTATTCTCAAGAAAACCGCGTGAGGGCCCCGAAAGCAAAAAAATTTTGTCCGAATGACGGGGTGGACTAACGGGGTCCCCAACCAATTCCCGATGGGAATTGGTTGGGGGTAGATCTTCTCCCCTCCCCTGGCG
>WFYF01000011.1 GCA_015490255.1 Caldifarciminota bacterium | reverse complement strand
GGGGGTGGCTGGCCCAGCGGCTTTCGGCCCGGCGGGTGTTCGGCTGGCTGTTTCCCCTGTGGGCGGCGGGGTTGCTGCTCGTGGCCCTCACGCCCCGGTGGGGGGTGTTCCCGCTGGCCCTCCTGCTGGGGGCGCTTCTTGCCGGGATCTGGGTGCTTCTGCGGCTTGTGCTGCTGGAGGATTTCGGGGATCGGCCCCTCACGCTGTATTTCACCTATCTTGCCCTGATTGAGCGGGCGGCGAGCATGGTGGGGCCGTTGCTGTGGAGCGGGGTGGTCCGGGCCCTCCACGACACGCCCTTCGCCTTCCGCACGGGCACCGGCCTCCTGGCCCTTTTCCCCCTGATCGGCTGGGCGGTGTATCGGGGGAGGAAGGCCTCAGCCTGACCGCACCGGCACCTTCACCGGGATTTTGCCCATGTGAACAAAAGCCCTGAAAAACTCCGGAGAGCCACCCTCCTTTGCGGGATACAGAATCCACACATACGGCGGGCACACACCGTATCCAGCCGAAAAAGCACCGCGAGAGTAGGTTTTCACAAGTTCCTCTGGCTCCATCCGCCCATACAGCGCAACCTGCTGAAGGTCTTCCTTCAGCCCTCCCGATTCATACAGCAGCTTGTATTTCGCATCGGCGATCATCGCCAAGCCGGCTTCCCTGCTCACCACCACAAAATCCGGACGGAGCTCTCCCACATCCGTGTGCACCCCGCTGCCCTGTCCATAACCGGCATACACTTCATAATCCTTTATTATCTCGCCGTCCTGAGTGTTGAACACGATCTCCCTTTTCCGGAGGTTCACCTCCACGTACCGCTCAAACAGTTCGTTCATGTCCATCCAGAAGGGATAGACCCGGCGGATGGAGGAAGTGTGCACGTCCTGGATTTCCGCGAAGGGATCATAGCCGAAGTGGCGGAGGATGGCCGCGGCCAGGCGGAGGGCCTGCCGGTAATCCGGCCGGACCCGTGCCGCCCGGGCCCGCACCACGTCCGCGGGGTGAATCCGCACCAGGGAAACCCGCTCGGCAAACACCCGTTTCGGGCGAGCGATCAGGGACTGGACGGAACCATCAGGACGAAGCAGCGTGGCCAGAGCGGCTTCGGTTTTCTTCAGGGCGGCATACAGAATGCGGTTTTCCAGCGTATCCTCCTCGTGGGAAAACATCCGAACGTCCAGCCGGTCCCGGTGTCCCCGGGCGTGGTGGGTGCGAAGGGTCTGTCCCACCAGAATCCGACCCCGGACCCTTCCCCGGAGGGTATGCTCCCGGGAAGGATATCCCCGATGGAGTCCCCGCTGCACCAGGCGGTTGAGCACGTGGAGATAGGAAAGGAAGAGCATGGGGAAATAAACGGAGGGCACGTCTTCCACCTCCACGGGCTGTTCCTCCGTGAGGATTTCAAAAACCTCGCCGAAGGGCATCCGCCGGCCCACCACCGGATGGCTGATCACCGTCGCAAACATGGCGGCCGCGTCCAGCTCCTCCATTTTGGGAAGGACCTGGAGATACACGTCCCTGAACCCGGGCAGGGGCACGATGCCCACAAGGGAGGAGGCATAGAGTTTCCCTTCAGACCGATCCAGCACCAGGCCGAGGAGGCGTCTGTTGTTTCCTTTCAGATCGTCCGGAGAGAAGCGGGTTTCCGCATCATCCAGCGTGCAGACCACCTGTTCTTTCCCGCTTTCTTCCGACTTTTCCAGGCGGATCTGAAGGCCTGTTCCCTCGTTGAGGGCCTCGTATTCTCTCACCCGGATGGGTTTCATGGCCTGCTCCCTGGATTGTTATCTCCGATTTCCCTTTCCGTCAGGGGGAAAGGGAGTCTCATCGTCTGCTGGTGACTCCAGCATTCTCCATAGTATTTTCCCTCCCCCTTGACGGGGGAGGGATGGGGTGGGGGTGCGGAATACTCCCGACCGCATTTCATGAAAGAAGTGTGTTCACCACATCTTCCACAGTCACGGGCGTGCCCTTCTGCTCCCCGGAAGGTCGGTAGAGCTGCATGCCCCGGAGGAAGAACTCATGGACCTCCGGAGACTCTTCTTTTTTCTTGATTTCCAGTCTCAGGGGAACGCCTTTTTGGGGGGCCTGTTTAACGTTCAGGAGGCCGTCGACGGCATATTCGGCAAGCAGGGGCACCACCTGATAAAGAAACTTCCGGGCCACGGTGTCCCGGTCGCCCATGAAATACGTGTGTCCCACAAGGATATCCTCCGGGACCACGTCGGGAGCGGCGTGGTCTTTGATCCATTCGTTCACCGCTTCCATCAAGGGTTGGGCGAAAGGTTCGGCGAGCATGGGGTTTGCGGGCATGGGGACGAAGACGAAGCGCCGGCGGATGGCATAGTCCAGCCTTCCGGCGGAGCGATCCGCGGTGTTCATTGTGCCGATCACATAGAGGTTTTTCGGCACGATGATTTCACCGCCGTAAAGGGTTTTCACCGTGGAGCCCCGGTATTCCAGGGCATAGATGAGCTCGCCGAGAACCGCAGGAAGATTGGCACGGTTGATCTCATCCAGGATGAGGACATAGGCGCGGTCGGGATTTTCCTTCGCTCTTTGGGCCATTTCCGCGAAAACGCGGTCCACGGTCTCATAGGCGATCTGACCCTCTGCGGTTTTGACTTCAATGCCGCGGATGAAGTCTTCATAGTGGTAAGCGGGATGAAACTGCACCAGCGCCCAGCGGTCGCGGTATTCCGAAGATTCCAGCTCTTTCTCCCATTTCCACCGCCCATCGGCGTCCCTTTCCGTTTCGGGAAATTTGCGGGTAATGAGAAGATAAGCCAGCTGTTTGGCTGTCCAGGTTTTCCCGGTTCCAGGCGGACCGGAGAGGATGAGGTTGGGGGCGGGAGAACGGAGAAGGGTGTGAGCATGGGACAGCAGATCTTTATATTGTCCTAGGAGACGGCTCAGTTCTTCCGGGTTTTTCAGACCCAGGTGCTCCTGAAGTTTTTGTAAAATACTGCCGCGGGCGTTCCCAGCCTGACAGATACCATGATATTCCTTTGGAACAGGATCCCCTTTCTTTCTACTTAAAACAGGTTCTTCTGGAGGTATAGAGGAGATAAACCAGAACACGTCCACACCGTTGGCGATATCCAGTTCCTCCATGTCTTTACGGTGGCGGTAACCGGAGAGGGCCAGGCCGATCCCGTAAACCGATTCCCCGGAACGCACTGCCACAATGTCACCGGGACGGATCCGGCGGGTTTTATCCACCAGGTATTTGAAAATCGTTCTGCCTCTGTCTCCAAGTGCCTTTTCGTCGGTATTGTACGTTTTTTGAATCCGCTCTTTGATCTCCTTGTCCACGGCCTCATCGTATTCTCGGTCCACCAGATCGGTGACATCCACGTAACTCCAGCCCGTTCCGGCCCATCCGCGGGAGAACATGGCTTCGAATCTTTCCCGCAAGCTTTGTTCACCCCCGTAATTTGGCGGAGTGATGTAGTATACATCAGGCATTTTCCCCTCCTTGGTTTGCGATGTTTTTACTTTTGCTTGAACACGGCTGTTGGCTTCGTTCCATACCTGTTCCGGCCAGAGAAATTCAAAAAGCGGCCAGAGGATAACAAAAGTTTTTTCAATAACGTTGTGGAGATACTCTGTGGATTCAGGAACTTTGAGCCCAATTAACAAAGCATCGTAAGGCTTTCCAGATGCCTCGCTTCCCATGTTTGAAATATAGTGCTGAAGAGATGCCAAAAGGACATGAGAGCCCTCTTCTTCTCGTAAAACCTCGAACTCAATCTCGCCGGTGCCGTGCTTGCGTGCACCTATCAATGC
>WFYF01000010.1 GCA_015490255.1 Caldifarciminota bacterium | reverse complement strand
GAGATGGAGGTGTGGGCGCTGGAGGCCCACGGGGCGGCCTATGCCCTGCAGGAGATGATCACCGTGAAATCTGACGACATTGAGGGCCGGAAGGAACTTTACCGCTCCCTCATCAAAGGCCAGGAGCCGCCAGAACCCAAGATTCCCGAGTCCTTCAACGTGCTGGTGAAGCACCTCCAGGGGCTGGGTCTCTCGGTGGAGATTCTGACCCGGGAGGAAAACAAAGCCGAAGAAAAAGGGGGGTCTCCTGAATGAGTCCCGAACTTCGTAACATCCGACCCAGGGATATGGTGGGGATCCGTCTCCGCCTGGCCTCCCCCGAGGAGATCAAAGCGTGGAGCCGGGGGGAGGTGACCAAGGGCGAGACCATCAACTACCGCACCCAGAAACCCGAGCCGGGAGGCCTTTTCTGTGAGAAGATCTTTGGCCCGGTGAAGGACTATCAGTGCAGCTGCGGCAAATACAAAGGTCCCCGTTTCAAGGGGATCACCTGCGACCGGTGCGGCGTGGAGGTCACGTCCTCCCAGGTGCGGCGGGAGCGGATGGGCCATATTGAGCTGGCCGTTCCGGTGGCCCATATCTGGTATTACCGGGTCACGCCCTCACCCATCGCGCTGCTCCTGGATATGAAGGTGAACGACCTGGAGGCGGTGCTGCACTACGATGCCTATGTGGTGCTGGAAACCCGGAGCGAATGGGAGAACGCCTTTTTTGAGATGCGGGACCTCCTGAACCTCTACACCCACCGTCTCCGGAACGAAGCCCTGTATGACCTGGCCGACAAGTTTGCCGCCAAGGCTGCCCGGATTCCGGAGAAGGAAGTCCACGAGGCGATGGTGCTCAAGGAGTGGGAATACCGCCTGCTCCGCCACGGTCTGCGGAACTTTATGGCCGAGGAGATCGCCGAGCTGGAGAAGCTTGCCGAGAGCCATCCGGGCCTTTCCGAGATCGCGGAAGAGCTCAAGAACCATATGGGCTATGATGTGAAGGCGGAAATGGGGGCCGAGCCCATCCGGAAGCTTCTTGCGAAGCTCACTCCCGAGCGCCTGTTAGAGATCCAGGCCGAACTCCGCAGTCAGCTCCAGTTTGAGAAGAAGGCCACCGAGCGCACCCGGATCCTGAAGAAAATCAAGGTCGTGGACGCCTTTATTCAGTCCGGCAACCGGCCCGAGCACATGATCCTCACCGTGCTGCCCGTGATCCCGCCGGATCTGCGTCCCCTCGTGCCCCTTGAGGGCAACCGCTATGCCACCAGCGATGTGAACGACCTCTACCGGCGGGTGATCTCCCGGAACAACCGCCTGAAATATCTGATGGAAATCCGGGCCCCCGAGCTCATCCTGAACAACGAAAAGCGCCTGCTCCAGGAGGCGGTGGACGCCCTGTTAGACAACGCCCGCCGCCGGCGACCTGTGACGGGCAAGGGCGGACGCAAACTCAAGTCCCTGTCCGACAACCTCCGGGGTAAGAAGGGGTTGCTCCGCCGGAACCTGCTCGGGAAACGGGTGGACTATTCCGGGCGGAGTGTGATCGTGGTGGGTCCTCATCTCAAGCTCCATCAGGTGGGCCTGCCCAAGGAAATGGCCATTGAGCTTTTCCGGCCCATGGTGGAGCGCAAGCTGGAGGAGAAGGGGATCGCGGCCAACATCCGGGAAGCCCGGCGGATGCTCCAGGAGCGGAACGAGGAAATCTGGGCCATCCTGGAGGAGATCACCCGGAACCACCCCGTGTTCCTGAACCGGGCGCCCACCCTCCACCGCCCCTCCATCCAGGCCTTTGAGCCGGTGCTGGTGGAGGGCAAGGCCATTCAGCTCCATCCTCTGGTGTGCACCGCATACAACGCCGACTTTGACGGCGACCAGATGGCGGTGTTCGTGCCCATCCTGCCGGAGGCTCAGCTGGAGGCCTATATGCTCGTTCTGGCCCCCCACAACATCATCTCCCCCGCCCACGGCCGTCCTCTCGCCTCCGCCAGCCAGGACATGGTGATCGGGATCAACTATCTCACCAAGGTGCGGCCCAACGCCCGGGGGACCGGACGGGTGTTCTATAGCGTGGAAGAACTCGCCTATGCGGTGGGCCAGGGATACGTGGACCGGCTGGCGCTGGTGAAATTGCCCGCCCGGGAGGCGTTTTTCCAGAAGCACCGGGTGCTCCACACCGCCCGGGGGCAGAGCGGTCCCATGCCCGAATCCGGGTATATTGAGACCACGTACGGCCGCATCCAGTTCAACGAGATCATCCCCGAGGCGCTGGGCTATTTCAACTATGAGTTCGGCAAGAAAGACATCGCCAGCCTGGTCCTTCAGGTGTTCCGGAAACACGGCACCCGCCGCACCGCCGAGTTTCTGGAGGCCATGAAGGCCCTGGGCTTCCACTATGCCACCCAGAGCGGTCTCACCTTCGGCATGACGGACATGGTGGTGCCGGAAGAGAAAGAGATCATCATCCGGGAAGCCTTCAAAGAAGTGGAGAAAATTGAACGGGCGGCCCGCCGGGGAATCATCTCCAAAGCGGAACGCTATCAGAAAATCCTGGACGTCTGGACCCGCGCCACGGACCAGGTGAAGGACGCCATGATCCGGGCTATGGCCCGGTCCCAGGACGGGTTTAACCCCATCCATATGATGGTGCACAGCGGTGCCCGCGGGAATGTGGACCAGGTGCGGCAGGTCGCCGGCATGCGGGGCCTCATGGCTCGCCCCACCAAATCCAAGGACGTCCTGGGAGACTTCATTGAGACCCCCATCATCTCCAACTTCCGGGAAGGGCTTTCGGTGCTGGAGTATTTCATCTCCACCCACGGCGCCCGGAAGGGGCTTTCCGACACCGCCCTGAAAACCGCAGACGCCGGATACCTCACCCGGAAGCTCGTGGACGTGGCCCACGAAGTGGTGGTGGTGGAGGAAGATTGCGGCACTCCTCAGGGCCGGCGGATGCGGGCCCTGAAGGACGGGGACGTGGTGATTGAACCCCTCTCCGAACGGATCGTGGGACGGGTGGCCGCGGCCACCGTTCGCCATCCCGAGACCAAAGAGGTGCTGGTCCCCGAAGGGGAGGTGATCACCCCCGAACTTGCGGAAAAAATTGATCAGGCCGGCGTGGACGAGGTGGTGGTGCGGTCCGTGCTCTACTGCGCCTCCCGGCGGGGGGTGTGTGCCAAATGTTACGGCTGGAACCTGGCCACCGGCCGGATGGTGGAGATCGGTGAGGCGGTGGGGGTGATCGCCGCCCAGTCCATCGGGGAGCCCGGAACCCAGCTGACCCTCCGGACCTTCCACACCGGAGGGGCCGCCGAACGGGTGACCCAGGAGCCTCTGATCCGGGCACCCTTCTCCGGAACCGTGCGGCTTGAGAACATCCGGGTGATTGAGCGGCAGGACGGGGAACGGATTGTGCTCTCCAAACAGGGACGGCTGATCCTGGCAGCGGAGGACCGCCGCCGGGAATTTGAGATCCCCCACGGTGCCTTCCTCCGGGTGACCGACGGCGAGACTGTGGAACGGGGTACGGTGCTGGCTGAATGGGAGGTCTATGCCCTGCCGGTGATCGTGACCCGGGCCGGCGTGCTCCGCTATCAGGGCCTGGTGGAAGGAATCACCCTCAAGGAGAGTGTGGAGGCCGGACGGGTGGAGCGCATTGTCCAGATTGACCGCCAGCGCCGCCATTTCCCCGAGGCCCACGTGGTGGATCCCCAGACCGGCGAGGTGCTGGAGGTGATCCCCCTGGTGGAAGGGGCCCGTCTGATTGTTCAGGAAGGCGAAGAGGTCCATCCAGGGGACGTGATCGCCCGTCTGCCGCGGGAGGTGGGCCAGACCCGGGACATCACCGGGGGACTCCCCCGGGTGACCGAGCTCTTTGAAGCCCGCACACCCAAGAACAAAGCGCTGATTTCTGAAATCTCGGGACGGGTGAAGGTCACCCTGGACCGGGAGAAGAAGGTCCATGTGGTCCAGGTGATCGGGCGGAACCGGCAGAAAGAATACACCGTTCCCTACGGCCGCTATCTCCTGGTGGCTGACGGTGAATGGATTGAGGCCGGCACTCCCATCACCACCGGGCCTGTGGACCCCAAGGACCTCCTCCGGGTGAAGGGGAAATCCTTTGTCCAGGAATTCCTGATGGACCAGATCCAGCAGGTTTATCGCACTTCCGGCGTGTCCATTAACGACAAACACATTGAGGTGATCGTCCGGCAGATGTCCCGGAAGGTCCGGGTGGAGAAGCCCGGCCACACCCCCTTCGTCACGGGGGACATCGTGGATCAGGCCGTGATTGCGGAGATCAACCGGAAGGTGATTCAGGAAGGCGGCAAACCGGCCCAGACACGCCCGGTGCTCCTGGGGCTTTCCCGCACGGCCCTCAACACCGAAAGCTTCATTTCGGCAGCGAGCTTCCAGGAAACCACCAAGGTCCTGGCCCAGGCGGCCATCGCCGGGAAGGTGGACCACCTCCGGGGCCTCAAGGAAAACGTGATTGTCGGCAATCTGATCCCGGCCGGCACCGGAACCCGCAGGTTCCAGCGCATCCAGACCGAGGTCCCCGAAGAGGTCAAGCAGGTGGAGGTCCTGGACTTTGAAATTGAGGAAGAGAAAGAGGTGGCCTGAGACAGGGCGGGGTGGGGTGTTCCACCCCACCCCGCCAGGATCATGAAACCGCTCATCCACCGGGACTTTCCGCCGGAAGAACTTGCGGCTTTCCGGAAGGCTGTGGCCCGGAAAATTGTGTCCATGCGGCTGGGTGTGCCGGCGGTGGTGATGCTGGAGGCCTCTCTCCCCCTGTCCTTTGCCTCTTCCCAGCTCCTGGTGGCTCTCGCCCCCTTTCTGGAAACTTTCGCCCCCAGCGCCGAGGGTCTGGCCAAACTGCGGGCCATTCTGGAAAACCGGGAAGAACTCCGGAAACTCATTGAAGAGATTGAACGAATGGAAGAAGAGGAAGACGATGGATCATCCTGAGGACACCACCGGGCGGCGGGTGGATCGGGTGGTGGTGGACACGAGCTTCTTCACCAATCCCGAGGCCAGGGACGGGCTGGGAGAAAGTCCTGCAGAAGCCCTCAACACCTTCCTGGAACGCATTCGCCCCAGGGAAAGTGTGGAACTGTTCATGCCCCCTTCGGTGTTTGATGAACTTCTCCATTTCGTGAACCGGGAAGACCTGCCCGGAGATTTTGAACTGGTGGTGCGGCTGCGTTCTCCCCGCCGGTTCCAGATCATGGTGCCGGGGTTCCTCCTCTATGAGCTCATTGACGAGGTGCGGGAGCGGATCAACCGCGGACTGCGGGTGGCGGAGGAAGCCGTGCGGGAAACCCGCCAGCGGGATCCGGAGCGGATCATCACCATGCTCCGGGAACGCTACCGGAAGGCTCTCCGGGAAGGCATCATTGACTCCCGGGAGGACGTGGACCTGATCCTCCTGGCCATGGAGCTGGACGCCGCCCTCCTCACCGCCGACCAGGGAATCGTCCGGTGGGCCGAGCGCATCGGCCTGCGGATTCTTCACCCCCGGGCCATGGTGAACTACCTTCTCGGAGAGACATAGTTCCCGGTTTCCCAAACATCGTTCCGGACCAGAAACTCCCCGTGAAAGAGGATGGGAATGCCTTTGCCCCCTGAAAGATACGCGTGGATGTGAAGATGCGGCTCTGTCGTGTTTCCGGAATTTCCCACGCGTCCCAGGGGATCGCCGGTGGTGACAGCATCCCCAGAATCCACCCGAATGCTCCCTTGCCGGCATATACAGGCCAGAAAAAGCACCGAAGGCTGCCGCCTCAACACGATCCCGGAAATCTCCCCGCCACAACCGGATCAGGAGGGCAAAAGGCAGGGCGATTCCCAGCACCAGAAGAAGGAATCCGACCATCATGGGCTACAATACGGTTGCCCTTCCGATGCTTCAACCGGGCCCGGTTGAAGTCCGGACAGAACTTCGGACACCCCCACCCCAACCCTCCCCCATCAAGGGGGAGGGAGCCTACTAGGCCCGCTAACGCAAGATAGATGGGCACCCCTCCCCTGGCG
>WFYF01000009.1 GCA_015490255.1 Caldifarciminota bacterium | reverse complement strand
GTCGTGGGGTGAATCTTCCGTGTACCGTTTCCTCCTGCCTTTTCCCGACCGGACTCTCCTCCCCCGACTCCCCTATGATACACTCTCGAATGTAAACGTTTTTCCGGACGGGTCACAACTGGTAACATGTGCCCTTCAGACAGTGCGGGATTTCTCCTCTATGCTTTCCCCAACCGGGAGGGAATCAGTCCCGTCTGGGTATGCTTCTGGGTGTGGCCGGGGTTCTTCAGGCCGTTCCCCCGGCGTGGAAAGCCGGTCCCCTCCACCTGCTGGATCCCGGAAAACCCTTTCCGGCCGGGGATACGGTCTGGGGGCCGCTGGAACCTCCTCCCCATATCCTCATTGTGCATGCATACGAAGCGCCCCTCCTGTTTCTGACCCGCGGTGAAAGCACGTTCGCCTTCAGCTTTTACCGATCCGGCCGGGGCTATTTCGTCCGGACACCGGAGAAGGTGTGGGGTCCGTTCGGCATGGTCTATGGGCTGAACGTGAGTCCGGAGGGAAGAGCCTGGGGCTTCGTGTTTTCCGACCCCGACACGCCCCTGTTCCAGAAGATGCGGATCCGGATCCGGGACGAGGTGTATGGTCCCTATGACGACGTCTGGGGGCCCGTGTTTTCGCGGGATGGGCGGCATGCGGCGTTCCGGTATCGCCTGGACGGCCGGGAGTATGTGTGGGTGGACGGTCAGGTGCGGGGACCGTTCGTGCCGCTGGGCAAAGGCCGGGTGACGCCCTCCGGAGGCGCGAAGCTCCGGGTGGGGGACTCCCTGCTGGATATCCGGGACACCTATCTTGCCCTGGCCCTGGACAACGACGTGTTCAGCCTTATGGCCGAGCCCCCGTGGTCCGACGTGCTGCTGGATGAGGCTCTCGCAATCCGGTTCCAGCCGGGCGGCGACGCGTGGACGTTTGTGGCGCGCCATGGCGGCACCGCAGCGGAATCCGGCGAGCGATTTTGCCACCGGGACTTCCGGGTCCACACCCCGGACACGGTGTGGGGACCGTTCCGCGTGGGGGTTCCCGCCTGGGCCGGGCCGGTGGTGGTGTTTCTGGAGGAAGACTGTCCGCGGCACTGCTGCAGGCCCATGGTCGGGCCCCTGGGGATGCGTCTCCATCGCAACGGCGTCTTCCTCCGGGAGGTGTGGGGGATGATCTCTGTTCCGCCGCCGGAGAGTCTTCCTTCGGCGTTGCGCTCCCGCAGCGTGGTGCGCACCCGGGTGGGGGTGGTGCTGGATGACCGTCTCCTCCCCTTCCGGGACCTGCGGGCGGGTCCGGAGGGAAAGGTTCAGGTGGTGATGCATTCGGGGGAAACCCGGATGCTGAACCCGGAGGACCTCCCGCCGGGGAGGCTGTTTGCGGACTTTGCGACAGATTCGGCCCACCGGGCGTCCCGGATCCTGGCGCTTGTGCGCGGGGAGGACGTGAACGTTCCGGATCTGGGGGGATGGACGGCCCTCCACTGGGCGGCGTGGGACGGAGATACGGCGACGGCCCGGCGGCTTCTCGCGATGGGGGCCCGGTGGGACCAGCCGGTGGCTGAAGTGCTCGCCCCCCCTGTGGATCCCTTCCCCGGGTATCGGGCGACGCTGAAGACCTATCAGGAAACCCGGGACACCGCGGGACTGGCCGCATGGCTGGAGGCGGAGGAACCGGAGCGATACTGGCCCCTTCCGGACCGGTGGAGAAAATTCAGGGGCTGGTCGGCCCTGAACCTGGCGGCCTATCGGGGGCACAAGGCGTTTCTCGCCTTCCTGATCCGGACGGCGCTGCAAACGGACAGGGCGCTGCAGTTCCGGGCTTTTGACGGAAAGTCTCTTCTGCATTTTGCGGCCTTTTCGGGCAATCGGGACCTTGTGGAGGCCCTGCTGGCCGGGGGACTCTCACCCAACGAGCGGGATCGCTACGGGTTGACCCCCCTCCATCTTGCGGCCTTTGGCAACGAGCCGACCGGCGTGGCCACTCTCCTGGAGGCCGGCGCCCGGCCGGAGGTCCGGAGCCGCACCGGCCGCATGCCCTGCGATCTGGCCCGGGGACGGGAGGTGCGCCGTCTCCTCCGGTGCGCAAAACCTTAGAGGTGCCAGAGCATCCGGAGCACCAGCCTCAGAAATCGGAGGGTGTCCACCCCCCGGTGGATGTGGGATACGGTGGAGGGAACCACGGGCACCGGAACAAAGGCCACACGGGCGCCCAGCCGCAGGGCCTTGAACAGGATCTCGCTCTCGGTTTCATACCGGGTGGTCCAGAGAGGGAACAGGCGGGGCAGGAGGGACGTCCGGAGCGCCCGGTAACCGGATTGAGAATCCGGGATGTTCACCCCCGTGAGCACGGAAAGCACCAGGCTGGTGAGGCGGTTGGAGAGCTGACGGTCGCGGGGCATGCGGGAAAGGAGATGGCGGCGGCTTCCCACCACCAGGTCCGCCCTCGCAAGGGCCTGCACAAACCGGGGGATGAGTTCCGGAGGGTGCTGGAGGTCTGCATCCAGGGTGATCACCCCGGCAAAACCGTGGTCCAGAGCGAATTGAAAGGCGGTGGCCAGGGCCTGTCCCTTTCCGCGGTTCCGGCTGTGGCGAACCATCCGCACCCCGAAACGCTGCGCCACTGCGGACGTTTCGTCGGTGGAGCCGTCGTCCACCACCAGGAT
>WFYF01000008.1 GCA_015490255.1 Caldifarciminota bacterium | reverse complement strand
TCCAGCGCCTCAAAGGCCCGGAGGATTTTCTGAATGTCCCGGGTGAACAGACCCGCCTGGAGGCCATACCGGCTGTCGTTCACCCTCTCCAGCGCTTCTTCAAAATCTGCATAGGTCTCCAGCACCGCCACGGGACCGAAGACCTCCTCCCGCCAGAGGAGGGTGTCGTGGGGCACCCCTTCCACCACAAGAGGCTCCGGCACATCCCGCAGCCGACCCGGATCCCCATACACCACCCGGGCCCCCCGGGACAGCGCCTCGTTCAGAAACATCTCCACCTTCTGGACCGCCGCATCCGAGATCAGCGGGCAGAGCAGGGCCTCCCGGTCCGCACGCTCCAGAGCCTCAAGAAGCGCCTTCCGGAAAACTTCCGCCACCTTCTCGTTGACAAAAATCCGCTGGACCGAGATGCACACCTGCCCGGAATACCCGAAAGCGCCGGCGACAATCCGGTTCGCCGCATGTTCCAGATCGGCGTCCTCCTCCACGATCACCCCCGCGTTGCCTCCGAGTTCCAGGATCACCACCTTCGCCGCAGTGATCCGCTTCAGATGCCAGCCCACCTGCGCGCTTCCCGTGAAGGAGAGCACCGCCACCCGCTCGTCCCGGACCATTGTTTCCGCAAGTTCGTTGGAGGTGGGCACCACCTGGATGGCTTCCGGAGGGAATCCCGCCTCCCGCAGGATCTCTCCCAGCACCACCGCCGTCACGGGCGTGGCCGGGGCGGGTTTGAGGATCACCGGCGCTCCCACCGCCAGGGTCGGGGCCACCTTGTGGAGGGGCAGGTTCAGGGGATAGTTGAAGGGGGTGATGGCCAGGACCACCCCGTAGGGAAAGCGCCGGACCACCGCCCACCGCCCGGCACCAAGGGGCGTCTGGTCCAGCCGGAGGTGTTCCTCCCGCCAGGTCCAGGCCTCCGCCAGCGTGGTTTTCAGCGTGACCTGGGCCCGGGCCACCTCGTTGCGGGCCAGGGGCAGGGGTTTGCGATTCTCCCGGTGAATCAGATCGGCGAGTTCCTCCGCCCGCTCCTGCACGAGCTGGAGGGCTTTGTCCAGGGCTTCCAGCCGGACATACAGCGGCATGCTGGCAAACGTCCTGCGGAAGTTGTAAGCCACCTGGAGGGCCCGTTCCACATCCTCCTCACCGGCAAGGCAGACCTCACCGGCGGGGGTTGGCTGCCCGCTGGCGGTTTCGTATCCTTCCCCCACAAGGAGTCCATAACGTTTCATGGCGACACCTCCTCAAGAACGGGATGTCGGGCCGGGGAAGCCAGGAGCACATACCGGAACCCTTTTTGAAAAATCCGGGCGTGCATCCCCATGCGGGAAAGCCGCTCCCGGAGCCTTTGGGGAGCGAAAAAATTCCCTGGCTCTCCGAAAAGTTTCTCTGCCCTCTGGAGCATGCCTCCGAGGAGGGTGGTGGGGTCAAAGTCATAGAGGATCAGGAACCCCTTCGGGGCAAGAAGATGCACCATTTCCTCTAGGGCTTCCCCGGGGCTCCGGAAGTGGTGGAGGGCCTCGCCGGCACAGACCGCGTCAAAAATCCCTCTCCGGAAAGGCAACCCCGGAGCCCGGGCCAGAACCGGATGGATACCCCTCCCGTGTCGCAGCATACCCGGGGCGGGATCCGCCACCCACACGGAAAGTTTCCGGGGCCCGGCGATCAGCCGGCCCATGGTCCCCGTCCCCCCGCCCACGTCCAGCACCTTTCCCCCTTCCGGAAGGTGCCAGCCCGCCATCTCCAGCACCGACCGCACCCAGGGAGGATAGAGCAAACCCTGGAACCGGTTGAACATCCAGCCCGAGATCGGGCAGGCGAAGGGCATGCCCATGGTTCAGGATCCGTCGTCGGGCAGCTGTTTCCGCAGGAAATAATAGGTGAGGCCGATGATGGTTTTGGCGTCCTCAAACTGTCCGGAGAGAACCATGGAAAGGGCTTCTTCTTCGGGGATTTCCTCCACTTCCAGCACCTCGTCGGGGTCCAGGTCCTGTTCCCCCGGCTCCAGATCCCGGGCGATCCAGAAACTCATCCGCTCGGTGGAATAGCCCGGTGCCACGTAATAGGACAGGAGAAACTCCCAGGAACCCGCGCGATATCCGGTCTCCTCCGCAAGCTCCCGCCGGGCCGCCTCCAGCGCGTCCTCTTCTCCGTGATCGCACTTGCCCGCCGGAAGTTCCAGAATGGTCCGCCCCAGGGCGTGGCGGTATTGCCGGGTGAACACGATGTTTCCTTCCCGGGTGATGGGCAGGATGGTGACCGCCGGGGCGTATTCCACCACCTCAAAGTCCACGGTTCTGCCGGTGTCCGGAAAGAAAAGCGTGTCCACCCGGAGGTTCACCACCCGTCCCCGATAAACATAACGCTCGGCCTTTTTCTCCACCCGTCTCACCGCCGGCCTCCTTTCTTCACAAGTTCGGCCTTCCTGCGCTGAACAAACCGGATGGGTGTCCCCACCAGTCCCAGGCGGTCCCGGAGCCGCCGTTCCACAAACCGGAGATAGCTTTCCGGCCAGGGGTTTTCCACCACGAGCAGAATGGTCGGGGGTTTGCGTTTGACCTGAACATACCGGAAGACCCGGGTGGGGGGATGATATTCATCCAGCACCGCGTCCATGGCCGAAACCAGTTCACCGTGGGGAATCCGGCGTTTCCACTCCCGGTGGACCGTCCGGAGGATTTTTTTGAGATATTCCACGTTCTCCCCGGTCTTGGCGCTCACAAACAGGAAAGGGGCGAAGTCCACAAAGGGAAGGGCTTCCCGGATGCCCTGAAAAACTTCGGTCCGTTTTTTGGCCGGAATCAGGTCGGATTTGGAGAGGACCACGACCAGACCCCGTCCTTCCTCCACCACCATCCGGAGGATGTTGCGGTCCACCCGGGTGATCCCCTGCGAGAGATCCAGCAGCACCGCGGCCACCTCGGCATACCGCAGAGAGCCCTCGCTGCGCAGGGACGCCCAGTAGGACACCTCATCGGGATACCGCCGGAGAATTCCGGCCGTATCCACAAAAACAAAGTCCTCCACCTCCACATCCACCGCATCCCGGGTGGTCCCGGGCACGTCCGAAACCACCGTGATCTCCCGGCCGGCCAGGCGGTTCAACAGGGAGGACTTCCCTGTGTTGGGTTTTCCCAGAAGCGCCACCCGGATCCGCTGCTCTTCCTCGTCCTCTTCCACGGGGGCATATCCCCGGGCCGCCAGGTGTTCCACGATGCGGTCTTTGAGTTCCAGGAGGCCTTCCCGGTGGGCGGCGCTCACCGGGAGGGGTTCGCCGAACCCCAGGGCGAAAAATTCATAGGGATCCGGGTTTTTGATGTCCGCCTTGTTGGCGACAAGGAGCACGTCCTTGCCCAGTTCCCGCAGCCACTGCGCAATCTCGGTATCCCGGGGGTGGAGGCCCGCTTTCAAGTCCACCAGAAAGATCACCAGGTCGCTTTCCTGCACCGCCTGGGCGATGTGGCCCTTGACCTTTTCAAACACCTCGTCTTCTTCGGGAGGATACAGTCCGCCGGTGTCCAGAAGTTCAAACACATACCCCTCGTGACGGAGGGTTTTGCGCAGGCCTCCCCGGGTCACCCCGGGTGTGCGGTCCACCAGGGCCAGGGGTTTGCCCACCAGGGCGTTGAACAGGGAGGACTTCCCCGTGTTCACCCGTCCGACGATCACCACAACGGGATGTTTGCCGCGGATTTCCATGCCCATAGTATACGCGCCGGGAGGCGAACCTGCAGGAGTTTGCGGAAAAGGATTCAACTGTTTCCGGGAGAACGAAAACCTGTGTTACGGTATTTCAGGATGAAGGAGCCTGAAAGAGAGGAACACCGCACCGGCGGGCGGCGTCCTGAAGGCTCTTATCACGGGTAGCAAGGGGAAGACCGCTACGGAGCGCCAGATCCAGATAGGAGGCATCATAGACCGATAGGCCCTGTTCCCGGGCAAGGAAAAGAACGTCTCCCAGAGTTCGTTCAGGTGGAGCAGGTTCCACCTGGACAGGCAAAGCCTGAAGCAGGGAAAGAAATCGGGAAATATCGGCAAAATTCAATCGCTGTCGCCGTTCTGCCACAACAAGGGCGTTGCCCACTTCCAGGGGCCATATCTCCGGAACCACCGCCCCAGCATGTTGCAAAGAACGAAGGACCGCCTGTGCGTAGGGGGTGAATTCTTCCCGGAAAGCCCAGGAAAGCGTGACCGATGCATCCAGAACAAAATCCGGCTCCATCACCCTGTCCGTCCCTCTTCAATGAGCTCCCGCAGGGTCAATCCCTGCAGGGAATGTTC
>WFYF01000007.1 GCA_015490255.1 Caldifarciminota bacterium | reverse complement strand
GGCTCGGAGATGTGTATAAGAGACAGTCATGGTTCCGGTGATCCGGGTCCGGGACCTGCAATTCGCCTACGGGACCGGCTCTCCAGCAATCCGGATTCGCCGATGGGAGGTGCAGGAGGGCGAGCGGGTGGGGATTGTGGGGTCCAACGGGAGCGGCAAAACCACGCTGCTCCTGCTCCTTGCTGGACTGCTGAAAGGGCAGGGGGAAGTGGAGGTTCTGGGACGGCCCCAGCCCCGGGCGTTTCAGATCCTCCGGTCCCACATCGGCATGCTGTTTGCCGACCCGGATCCCCAGTTGCTCTATCCGGATCTGGTCTCCACCCGGAAAGCCCTGGAACGACGATACGATTCCGCCCGTGTGGCACGGGCCTGGGAGCGGTATGGACTGTCAGCGCTTCCCAATCGTCCCCTTCGCCATCTATCCCCGGGCTGGCGGAAGCGGCTGGTGCTTGCCGAGCTCTGGATCCGGATGCCCCGGCTGTGGTTGCTGGATGAGCCGGCAACAGGCCTGGACCCCGCTATGCGGGAGATGCTTGCCCGGGATTGCCGGACATTGCCGGGGACGCTGGTGGTGGCCACCCACGACCTGGATTTTGTCTGGGAGGTATGCAAGCGGGTTCTGATTCTGAACGGCGGAGAGCCTTTCATGGAAGGGCCTGTCCGCACACTCCTCCGGGACGAAGAAAACCTGCGGAAGGCGGGACTCCGCCTTCCCCTGAGACTGGGAGGTGACCATGGGTAAAGTCCGTGTGTCCTTCTCCCTGGATCCGGACCTCATGGAACGGTTTGACCGGTGGATCCGTCACCGGGGCTATACCAACCGATCGGAGGCTTTCCGGGACATGGTCCGGGAGTGCCAGGTGGAGGAGGCATGGACACGGGCAAACCATGAGGTGGCCGCTGCGGTGGTGCTGGTGTATTCCCACGCCCACCTTCTTTCCCGCCACCTGATTGAAGAAGAACACCGGCACCACCGGTGGGTTCTGGCGCGCACCCACGTGCATCTGGATGAAGAAAACTGTCTGGAAGTGGTCCTGCTGCGGGGGCCGGCGAAGGAAGTGGCCCGGCTCGGTCACCGCCTGATTTCCCGTACGGGAGTGAAATTCGGGCGTCTCGTTCCTGCCACGACGGGGAAAGATCTGATCTAAAACCTGTCTGAAAACCTGCGGGGCGGGCCGGAGGCCCGCCCCGCAGAGAGCAGGGATCGTTATCTTCCCTTCTTCAGCGCACCACCACCATCCGCCGGGTGAGGGTCTTTTGCGGTGTGCGGAGCTGGAAGAAATACACACCCGAGGGAAGGCGCATCGCCGACCGAATCCGATGGGTTCCCGCTTCCAGACGACCCCGGAAGGGCACGGCCACCCGGCGCCCCGCGGGGTCAAACACCCGGATTTCCACTTCTCCGGCGGTGGGCAGCGCCAGAACAAACTCCATCTGCCCCCGGAAAGGCCGGAGAGCGAACTGGAGCCTGCGGACGGCCGGGGTCGTGCTTTCGGAAACCTCCACGTAGGGATAGGTGGTGAAGAGCACAGCCCGACCGGAGTCCACCGGTTCCGCTCCCTGATAGAGGGTGCCGTCGTGATAATACGCCACGCCATAAATGGTTCCGGTGCCGTCGTCATACTCAATCCCGGTGGTGAAGTCGGTCTGGGGCGGTGTGCGGTCAAACTGGATCAGAATCTCCCCGTTGCCATCGGGGGTGGGATGAAGCGCAGGATCCAGAAAGATGATCTGAAAGCGCTCCAGATCGGACGATGCGGCATAGTGGGGCACATCAATGAAGGACACGATAAACATCCCGGACGCAGCGTCGTAGTCATACAGAATCTGTCCGCCTGTGGAGGGGTTCAGGTCGTCCCACACGCCGGCCACGAAGATACCGGGCGGCGTGGAACTCCCGATGGGATCGTTGGAGAAATCGTTGCTCCCCGGATCCGGCCCCAGGGCCACCCAGCCGTTGGAACACACCCACACCGTGTCGTAGGTCTGGCCATAGAAGGTGAAGGGGAAGGGCAGGGGCACGGCAACACGGTCGTCGTCCGAAAGGGTGAGGGGAACGCCGGTTCCGGAGATGTCCACCCAGCTGAAGGTGGGAGCCTGGGGATGATAGGTGCCGTCCGTGTTGTCCAGGGCGATGTACGGCCCCCCTGCAATGTCTGGCGTCCAGAAGACCTTCCCGATCACCAGATCCTTCGTGAAAACGTCGTTCACATTGGTGCCCGCCAGATTCAAAGTAAGGGTGGCCTGGGTGCCGTTGGAGATGGAAGAAGCGGCGGTGAGGGCGAAGATCAGGATAACCGTGTCCCCGGGTGGTATGTCACCCACGGTCTGGGGCGTGCCCGCAACCGCAAGGTCTGGCAGGCTGCTTGCGAGATCCGCCACAACCCCCTGGGCGGTATCCGTTCCCATATTCACCACCTTCCAGACGAAGGTGGCCTGCTCCCCGGGGTCCACCACCCCGTTGGCGTTGGCACCGGGGAAGGTGTCCAGCACCGTGGCACCCTGATTGACCAGCACCGCCCCGGCGAGGGGGACGTCCTGCTGGAGGATCACGTCGTCCACATACCACCCATCCTGGACCACAGATCCATCGGTCTCAAGGAGGAACCGGACGTACACCTGCTGGCCCATGAACTGGGAGGGAATCTGCAGGGTTTCGGCCGTCCAGGCGGTCTGGGTGCCGGTGTAGGAGCCGATGGTGGTCCAGGCCGCGTTGTCCGCGGTGTCCGTGGCCACCTGAACATAACCGAAATCGTAGCCCGACTCAATGTCGTATTTGTGAGCGAAAATCACGCGGGCAAAATAGGCATCCGAAAGGTCAAAGGGGGTGGTGTGGACCAGATAGTTGTGGGCGTTGTCGCCGTAATTCCCTCCCGGTGAATCCGTGAAAGACGAGGGCGGTGAGTTGTAATCGGCGGTGGTCAGGGCCCAGCCCTGGTTGGTCACCCAGGGACCGGCACCGGAGAAGTCATACTGGAACCAGGTGTAATAGACGGGTTGTCCCAGCTGCAGCGAAAGGGTTTCGCTGCGGGTATAGCCACCGTCGGCGGTGATG
>WFYF01000006.1 GCA_015490255.1 Caldifarciminota bacterium | reverse complement strand
GAACATATTCATAGCTGGTGGAGGCGGCGGCCGGGAAGACGAGAAGCAGCAGACCGGTGAGGGCCGCACCAAGGGCGGGTCGCAGATAGGGGGGAGAAAGCTTCAACCGGTTGAACTGCCGTTCCGCAAAATGCTCCAGGGTGACGAAAAAAAAGCTTCCCATCGTAGCGGCGGCGGCCAGAAGGGCATAGAGGGGAAGCTGCAGAAGGGAGAAAGACACCGGTGGGATGGAAAATACCGGATCCCAGCCGTGGAAGCTGCCGGCCACCACATACGCCATGATGGAGGTCAGGATGGCGGGCACCAGGGCTTCCACCTCAAGATCCGGACCCCGATAGAGCACCTCGGTAGCAAAAAAGGCCCCGCCAATGGGCAGGCGAAAGATGGCGGACACGCCCCCCGCCATCCCCATGATCATCAGGATCCGGCGATACCGGGGATCCCGAAAGTCCTTCCGGATCCGGGAGGTGAGAACCCCCAGCGCCGCACCGATCTGGACCATGGGCCCTTCCCGGCCTCCGGACCCTCCCGTGGCCAGCGAGGCAATGGTGGCAAAGGCCTTGACCACACCCACCACCGGCCGGACAAAAGCGTTGTTGAAGTGATAGGCATACACCGCTGCGTCCGTCCCCAGACCCCTTGCTTCCGGGGCAAACCGCTGGGTCAGGAAGCCCGAAACCAGCCCCCCGAAAATGGGAAAAAGGAAAAGCAGCACCTCCGTTTCCACGCGGGGAGGGACGTCGGGGACATAGCCCACGGCATGGTACATCACCCCTTCATACACCACGTCCCAGAGGCCTTCAAACAGGACGGCGGCCAGACCGGTCAGGGTTCCCACCAGAAACGCCAGAAAGAACCACTGGGAAAGTTCGGCCACCCGGAAGTTCTGAACGATCTGGCGGAGCCCCTGACGGAGACTCACTCCGCGCTTTCCTCCGCCTCTTTCAGCATCGCCAGAAAGGCCACCTCATCCAGAATGGGAACGCCAAGGGTCCGGGCCCGTTCGTATTTGGATCCCGGGTTTTCCCCAACCACCACAAAGTCAGTTTTGCGGGAGACGCTGCTGGTGACCTTTCCGCCCAGGGCTTCCACCCGGGCCTTCGCCTCCTCCCGGGTCATGGAGGAAAGGGCACCGGTGAACACCACGGTTTTGCCCAGGAAGGGATTGGGTTTCACCTCCTGCTTTGCGATCGGCGTGGGACGTACGCCAGCCTGACGGAGTTTTTCCAGCACCTTCCGGTTGTGGGGCTCCTGGAAAAAGTTCACGATGTTCCGGGCGATCTCTGGACCGATACCCTCTATGGCCAGGAGTTCTTCCATGGTGGCCCTCTGGAGGTCTTCCAGGGTGGCGTAGCGTTCGGCCAGCACCCGGGCGAGCTGTTCCCCCACCCCCGGGATGCCCAGGGCGTGAAGCCACCGGTCCAGGGTCCGGGTTCTGGCCCGATCAATTTGTTCCAGAAGCTTGGTGGCCGAAAGGTGGGCGAAGCCGGGGAGGCGTACCAGGTCCTCGTATTTCAGATAAAAGAGATCCGCCGGGTCTTTCACCAGACCTTTCTGCACCAGAAGCCGGGCGGTTTTGGCCCCCAGGCCCTCAATGTCCAGGGCCCGCCGGGCCGCCATATGGCGAAGCAACGCTTCCAGCTTCGCCGGACAGGCCAGATTGATGCATTTGTGATAGGCCCCTTCTTTCACCACATCGCCGCCGCACACCGGACAGCGCTCGGGAGGGGTGATGGGCTTTTCCTCCCCGGTGCGACGCTCCTTGATGGGGGCCACCACCTCGGGAATCACGTCCCCGGCCCGCCGGACGAACACCCAGTCCCCCACCCGGATGTCTTTGCGCTCCACCTCTTCAAAGTTGTGGAGGCTGGCCCGGCTCACCACCACCCCACCAATCTCCACCGGTTCCAGGATGGCCACA
The DNA here is from genome assembly GCA_015490255.1 of Caldifarciminota bacterium. Lineage (GTDB taxonomy): Bacteria > Hydrothermota > Hydrothermia > S141-80 > S141-80 > S141-80. The sequence goes on along the minus strand of WFYF01000006.1, from coordinate 732 downwards.
GGGGTGATGATGCCGGTGCGTCCAACCTGGAACTGGACGTCCCGGATCCGGGTGACCCGTTCCCGGGGCGGGAATTTCCCCGCCACCGCCCACCGGGGCGAGCGGGCCGTGGTTCCCAGTCGCTCCCACAGCGTCATGTCGTTCACTTTCACCACGATGCCGTCCAGTTCAATGGGGAATCGCTCCCGCTCCTCCTGCATCCAGGTGTAATAGGCGATCACCTCTTCAATGCCCTGACACACCCGGCGGGGACTGGCCACCCGGAACCCCAGCCTGGCCAGACGATCCAGCACCTCGCTGTGCTTTGTGGTGCCCAGATCGCCCACCCCGATCCCCCACGCGATGAAGAGCAGGGGCCGGCGGGCGGTGACGCCGGGATCCAGCTGCCGGAGGCTCCCGGCGGCGGCGTTCCGGGGATTGGCGAAGAGGGAAAGTCCCTCCTTCTCCCGTTCCCGGTTCAGGCGCTCAAAATCCTCCCGGGTGATCACCACCTCGCCCCGGACTTCCAGGCGCGGCGGCAGGGGAATCCCCGGAACTTTCTGCAGACGAAGGGGAACGGTTTTGATGGTGCGCACATTGGGCGTGACGTCTTCGCCCACAAACCCGTCTCCCCGGGTGGAAGCCTGGACATACCGGCCGTGTTCATACACAATCTCACAGGAAAGGCCGTCGTATTTGGGTTCGCAGGCGTATTCCACCACCACCTCCGGCGGAAGGCCCAGAAAACGTTTC
>WFYF01000005.1 GCA_015490255.1 Caldifarciminota bacterium | reverse complement strand
GGCTTGCGGCGTTTATCCACCCCCACCCCATCCCTCCCCCGTCAAGGGGGAGGGGGGAAACACCCCGAAATGGCCGCTTCGTAATGGACAACCCTCTGCAACGTGTCACGATGGCCATCGGGGACCGGCAGGTAGGGTTTTTGTCCCTCGTTCCTGGTCTTCACGCGGCTTTTTGTTCGGAAGCGGTTGCCTCCGGATTCGGCACGGTAGGCATCAGGTCGTCCCGGGCGAAGACCACGATGGGCAGAAACACGGCAACGAACCAGGCGCCCACTCCCCCGAGCATCCAGAGGAGCAACTGACGAACAGGCTCTCCCTCCGCGGAAATGTCAAACCGCATGATGCCCCACGGACCCGTGAAGATGCCGCCGGAGGACTGGACGTCTCCCGACGCGGCGAGGATCAGGTCATAGGGGATGAAATAGAGGACGAACACAAGGGTGCACAGCCCCAGGAAACCCCGAACGAAAAACCGGGCGGTTTTCGGGGGAAAGGCACCGAACATCCGGGCGAACACCCGGGCCACATAACGGGCACGTGTGATCTGAATGAGCAGGCTCTGGGCGATCACCTCTCCGGGAGGAGCGAGCGAGCGAACCAGCACCTCCCGCCCGTCCGGTCTGCGCTCCCACCGGTAATAGTATCCATCCGAAGAAGGTTTTTCCACAAGCCACATGGGATAGCGATCCAGGAGGCCAACAAAGAGCAGGGCGCCGAAAACCAGCGTGGCCAGAAGGCCATACAGAAAAGCCATCCCAAACCCTGCCCGGAAGAAAACCACCCCGCTCACGAGCCAGGATGCCAGAAGAAGCATCACCATGAGCCCCCACCACTGGACATATCCGTCCGGTGCCGGAGAAGGTCGGGCACCCAGCAGGATGAACTTCCGAACGGTGGCCGCGGGTCCGGCGACGTCATAGCCCGCCTTATGCCATTCCAGCGCGGCCGGGGCGGGAATCCGGGCGTCCTTGAGGGCCTGGAGCATCTTCTCGGTCAGAAACCCGGCCCGCTGATAGCGGGACAGATCTTCGGTGCGCACACCCACTTCCATCCACTCCCGGGCTTTGAGGGGCTCCATGCCGGCTCGTTTCCAGGGCCCTGCCTCTTCCGGAGAGAAGTTCAGAACCTTCCATTCTCCGTGGGTCTCAAAGGTGAAGCCCTGGTCCTTCCACGCCCGGGCTTCCTCCACACTCCGGCCGTTGTAGGCCCAGAGACCGGCTTCTTCCGGGTCAAATCCCGCTTCCCGCCACGCCCGGGCGCTTCCCGGACGCCGGAAACCGCCGTTCCACCATTTGCGGGCCTCTTTTGGAGAGAATCCCGCGGCCTTCCAGGAAGCGGCCTCCTCCGGTTGAAAATCCTTACGGCGCCAGGCTTTGGCCTCGTCCAGGTTGAAGCCGGCGTCCATCCACTGCTGAATTTCCTCGGCCTCAAACCCGGCCCGTATCCACGCCCGGATGGGCCCCCGGTCCTCCGGGATTTTCGCCCGCTTTTCTTCAGCTTCCACCCGCTTCTCCAGATCCCGCAGACGCCGGGCTTCTTCGGGATCCTCCACCCCCTGTTTTTTCCAGGACCGGGCTTCTTCAAGGGTGAAGCCGGCGCGTTTCCAGGCCGCCGCCTCTTCTCCCGTAAACCCCCCCTGTTTTTCCCACTTCAGCGCCTCTTCCAGGGTGAACCCGGCCTTTTTCAGGGCCACCACATCATCCATCTCGTACCACTGGAGCCACCGCTTCGCCTCTTCGGGGGAAAGACCCGCCCGGCGCATGGCCCCGGCCTTGCCGGGCTTGAATCCGGCTTTCTTCCAGACCGCCACCTCGTGGGCCTCAAAGCCCTGATGTTTCCAGCGGGAGGCCTCCTTGGGGTTCGGGAACCCCGAAGATTTCCAGATTTTCGCCTCATCCGGAGCAAAGCCCTTCTCCTTCCAGGTCCGGGCTTCCTCCAGGGTCCATCCCGCCTGACGCCACACCACGACCTCCTCCGGGGCAAACCCCGCCTCCCGCCAGGCAAGGGCCTCCGGTACGGGTACGGAAGGGATCTTCCAGGAGAGGGCCTCCTCCGGCGTGAGCCCGGCTTCCCGGAAAAGGCGGGCCTCCTCCGGCGTGAACCCGCGTTCCATCCAGGGCCTGGCCGTCACGGCCGTAAACCCGGCAGCTTCCCAGATCTCCATGGTTTTCTCCTCCCGTTTCAGGAGGTACCGCGATAAACGAGGGCGAAGTTCACCACAACGGACACCCCACCGGCTATCAGGAAAGGCAGCACGCCGAACAGCAGCAGGGTCAGACCCACGTATTTCCGGGGAAGGCGCGCAGCGGGGTGTCCGGCCTTCCACACCCGGGCAAGGTGGGCCAGCGCCCGCCCCCGCAGAAAGGGATATCCGGCTGCCACATAAAGAAGGGCTGCAAAGGGCCCCACCGCTTCCGGGCGAAGGAGGCGGATCAGGATCAGAGTGGCCGCACTCCAGAAGAGCAGGGCACCGATGGCGAGATAGTCCATCGCTGCGGTGCGTTCCAGAAACCGCGGATCCGGCGGCCAGTCTTTCCGCAGAAACCGCAGGGCGTCGGTGGGAGAAAAGCCCGCATCCCGCCATCGCCGGGCCTCCACGGGATCCGAAAGCCCCTGGGCGATCCAGGAGCCGGCCGTGGTGGGGTCAAAGGCGTTTTCTTTCCACGATGTGGCCTGCTCCGGGGTCAGTTCCAGGATTCTCCAGGCAAGGGCTTCGTGCAAGGCGAAGCCCGCCGTTTTCCACGCCCCGGCCTCCGAAAGGTTCAGACCGGCCTCTTTCCACGCCTTTGCCTCCCGGGCAGAAAACCCGGCCTCCCGCCAGGCCTTCGCCTCCTCCGGCACAAACCCCGCCTCCTTCCAGTTCCGGGCCTGTCCCGGGGAGAAGCCTGCCTCCACCCAGGCCCGGACCTCCTTCCCGGGAATCTCGTCCCATGCATGGAGGTCGCCTTCCGAAAGGCCCTTTTCCAGCAAATTCACCAGGTCGCCGGGGGGAATGCGGGTGCGAAGGAGTTTGCGGAAACGCTTCGGACCGTATCCCAGCCCCTCGGCCCGGGCGGCCACCTCCGGTTCCACCTCCAGGGCTTTCCACTCCCGGGCAAAATTCGGAAGCAAACCCGCCGCCCGCCACCGGAGGGCCTCCTCTTCCGTGAACCCGGCTTCCTGCCAGGCCTGACGTTCCTCCGGAGGCAGGGCGGATGAGACGTTTTCCCGGTCCCTCATCATCGTCCCTCCTTATCGTGCCAGAACAATTCTGCCCTGTCCGCGGGTCCGCCCCTCAAAGGTCCAGAAATACACACCCGCAGGCAGGGACGGCAGATTGATGCGCCGGGTGCCTTCGGTCGGCACGACCACCTTCCGGGACCAGACCATCCGTCCCAGGACATCATACCACCGCATCTCCACCGGCCCCGGAGGAGCCAGAAGCACCGCTTCCCGTTTCCGGGGGTCCACCAGGAGGCGCGGACGCAGGAAGGGGAAGGAGGGTTCGGTTTCCTGAACCGCCAGATAGGGAAAGTCCAGCCGGGCCACGGCGCCGCTTGAAAGGAGCACAACCACGGAAGCGCTGTCCAGATGGACTTCCCAGATGTTTTCCGGGAAGGTATAGCGCCCCACCGTATCCGGCAGAAGGGGAAAGGTGAGATCCAGAGCGATCACCTGATTGCCCACCGCCATAACCACCACGTTGCCCCGGAGACGGGCCGGTGTGCTCAGACCCGTGGCGGAGGACCAGACCACCTGGGGCGAAGCGGGATTGGACACGTCAAGAAGGGTAAGGGCACCCGCCGTGGTCACCAGACACCGGTTTCCGGAGGCGTCCACCCCCAGTCCCCAGCTGGAACCGGGGTCGGTCATGCCGCCCACCTGCTGGATGTTGGAGACGTCCTGCACGTCCAGGATGATCAGATCTCCGCCGAGGTCCCAGCCCACGATATACGCGTATCCCCCCTCCACGTCCAGTCCCGCAACGGGGAAGGGCAGGCTCACCACCGCGGTCTCCCGGGCCACAGGGAGCCCGGAGATGTCCACCACCCGGAGGGCATAGTTGTAGTGTTCCCCCACAAAGAGAAAATCGCCTTCCACGTCCATGGCCCGGGCCCGCCCCGGCACGGCCAGGGTGGTCTCCGGATAGGGGTTGTCGGGGGCGGTGAAGTTGTAAACGTACAGGGATTCGTTCACCGCCACAAAGGTATAGTCCCCCGCCGCGCCGAGGGTCCCCTGAAGATAGGGCAGACGCACATACCCATAGGTTCCCAGCCCCGTCGCCTCAAGGGTCCAGAGACTGGTTTCGGTGAGCAGGTGCACCCGCGACCCGGCAGGGAGGAGGGTGATGAGGCGTCCCGGATAGGCGTCCAGTGAATCCCGCCGGATGGGTGCCGAGGGGTCCAGAAGATCCAGATCCAGCACGCCGAAGTTTGTGCGGACCAGATAGAGGCGTCCCGAATGGGTGAGCATGTCGGCCACCCGTTCCAGAGAGCCAAGGGGAGTGCTCAGCAGGGGAAGGGGCAGGGAATCCTGATAGCGATAGATTTTCAGGCGGGGTTCGGTGTAGTCCAAGCAGGCCACGAAGAGCAGGGTGTCCTGGGCGTTGTAATGCACATCGGAGATGTTGCATCCCCCGTCCAGATTCCGCCAGAGCTCCTGGAGCTGAAAAGGACTTGTGACATCAAACACTCCCACCCCACCCGGACTGCGGACCACCAGGCGATTTCCCTCCAGCATCATATCCAGAGCCCCCAGCAGGCTCGTGTCCATATACACGGGACTGGAAGGCGAGCTGATGTCAATGGCGAAGATCCGGTTATCCTTGCTGGCGTAAAGCGCGTTTCCCTGCGCTTCCGCACTGAGAAACGGCACAAGGCCGTGGTCCTCGGTAAGAAGCGTTTGTGGACTGGAAGGATCGCTCATATCGTAAATCCAGAGATCTTCCGCCGTCACGATGAGAAGGGTATCCCGGATGTCCAGATCCGTAATCCCCACCGGGAGATCAACGACGGAGAGCAGGTTCACCGAAGAGGGATTGGAGAAGTCCCACACGTGGATCCGGGGGCCGGATGCGGCGAAAAGCAGGTTTCGCGTCTGGTCAAAAAACAGGGGCCCCGCAGGTCCGTTGAGGTTCAGGGTGGTCTGGCGCACGAGAGACGCATCCAGCACGTCCACACCCCATCCGGTGGAAACGAACAGCAGATAATGGGTGGTGTCCATAGCGATGCGCCGGGGCGGCCCATAGGGCCAGAGTCCCGCCAGACTCATTCCCAGGGAATCCATCTGGGCCAGAAAGAACAGGATCCCCACCATGATGAGCCTCCCGGTTTTTCACGGGCTCACCACCCGAAAGGCCCGGACGCTCTGGCCTTCTTTGAGCTGAAGGACATACACCCCGGGACGGGGGAGGAGAATCCGCAAACCTTTCCCTGAACGGATTTCTCTCCCGTCCATCCCCAGAATGCGATAGGGGGTTGGCCGGTCCAGCACCACCGCCCGGCCTTCCAGCCGGAAGGGGATGCGGCAGGCAGAGCCCGCTTCTTCCTCCACCCCCGTGCGGATGCACACCACCACGGTGGTCCCGGAGTCCTGGATCACGGTGGTGCCGCCGGCGAGGTCCGGTGACAGCGTGTCCACCGTCACGAACCCCTGGAGGGGCACGAACCCCGCGGGGGATGACGAGAGGCCCGGATCGCGGGCCGTGCAGGTGCTGGCCGGGGTGCTGAAAGCGGCCTGCCACACCCCGGGCCGGGGAAGAAGGCTGTCCCGGGTGGTTCCCCACAGACGGAACCCACCTCCCTCATCCACGATGCCGGCAAAGAGGTCCAGCGAGTCCCCTCCTAT
>WFYF01000004.1 GCA_015490255.1 Caldifarciminota bacterium | reverse complement strand
CCCGGACATCGGGAGCAAATGGGGGCTGAATCTGGGCTTCTCCTATCAGGTGACCCCCCGCATCCGGATTGACGGGCACTATGAGATCCTGTTCGTTCCGGACCTGGACCTCACGGGTCTGGAAGATCCTGACGGAGACGGGTCGGCGGACAACATGCCCGGGGTCTATACGCTGGACATTCAGGCCCTGGAACTGGGCATGGCCTACACGTTTTGAGGAGGTGAGCCATGAAACGCATTCTCCTGGCAGGGTTCATGGGTCTGGCTTTGCTTGCGTCCTGTTCCAGCGTGAAAGAGGTGGAAGGGCCGGAGATCACCCGGCGGGGGGTGGTGGAGGTGTTTGAGGTCCAGAGCAATCAGCTCGCCCCTTATGATCCGGCTGTGGACTTCAACGTCTATGTCTATCTCCCTCCCGGTTACGATCCCGACCGTGCAGAACCCTATCCCGTCCTGTATCTCCTCCACGGATTCGGAGCCTGGGGCGGCGTCTGGCTGGATGTTTTCGCCCTGGATCAGATCATGGACTACCTCATCAACGCGGGCCAGGTGGAACCCTTTGTGGTGGTCATGCCCACCGGGCGCAATGCCCTCGGTGGGGGGTGGTATACCGATGGCCCCATGGGATCCTATGAGACCTATATCGTCCAGGATGTGGTGGATTCGGTGAAGGCCCGCTATCACGTTTCCGACACCAACTGGGTGATTGCCGGTCAGTCCATGGGAGGTTATGGCACCGCTCGCCTGTTTGCCCGTTATCACGGCATGTTCCGGGGCGCGGCCGTTATGGAGGGTATGCTCAGCCTGGAGACCGTGATCCAGACCGATCTGGATGGCAACGGCCGGCCGGACATCCTGGACCGCATCTTTGAAGAAAACAACGGTCCCATTCCCACCGACACGCCCCTGTCCGAACTTCTGGGTGTGGAACGGGTGGTCACCACCTTCATGACGGCCATGGCGGCGCAGTGGTCCTTCAAAGGGGTGAAGGACACCTCTCAGATCCAGGCGGATTCGTCAGAGTTCTGCCTGTCTTTTGTGGCCGAGAACTCCCCGTTCTGCGTCGTGGTGCAGCTCCCTTTCAAGAACGACACGTCCATCTATGATATTGCCCAGCTGCTTCTCCCGGATGTGTGGAACCTGTGGCTTGCCCAGGATGCGAAAACCATGCTGGTGGATTCGGTGCAGGCCGGGGTGATTGCGGACAAATCCATCCTGATCCTGGCCGCCGCCCAGGACGATTATCTCCTCCAGTTCCACGCCCGTGATCTCCGGGATGGGCTTCTGAGCGCAGGCTATCCTGACTCTCTGGTGCACTTTGCGGAATATGAGGGTTACGGCGTGTATCCGCCCAATCTCGTGCCGCCCGGTCACACCCAGTATATCTATCTGGACCTCAAGCAGGTGCTGATCTTCGCCGACCGGGTGTTCCGGGATCAACCCTTCTCCCTTGATCTCCCCTGAAGGTGTGGTCGGGGCCCCACAGGGGGCCCCGGCTTCTTCTCTCCGTCTCCGCCTGCTCCTTGCAGGGGTGGGAGTGTGGTGGGTCGTTCAGATCTGGGCTTATCCTGTGGTGGTGGCACGCTATTTCCCCCTTCTTGTGGACCGTCTCTTCCACCCGGAAGGGTTGTTCGCACCTGCCTATGCCTTTCCGCTGGAGAACTATCTCCTCTGGTTCCTGCTCCGCCTTCTGGGAATCCGGTCCCTTGAGGCGCTTGTGGCCTTCCACTGGGTATGTCTGCTCGGGTTTATTGCCACTGCGTACGGGATGTTCCGCTGGAAGTTCGGCTCCCGGCATGCCGACCGGGCTTTTCTGCTCTTCATGATCTCTCCTTTCCCCTTCACCGCGGGCGTGCTGCATCTGCCCAACAACGACGTTCTGGTTTTCCTTCTCATGCTTTTTGCCTGGGCCGTCCCCGCCCGTCTCCCCCGCTTTCTGACGGGACTGCTCCTGGGATGGGCCCATTATCCCACCGCCCTGACCGGCTGGATTGCCTGGATGCTGGTCCGCCGCCGGCGCCCGGAAACTTCTCACCTCGCACTGCTTCTGGGGATATTCGTGGGGACCGTCTTGCTCAAAGTTTATCTGCGCATCCTGGGACTTCCTCCGGACTCCCGTTTCCAGTTTTTCGCCCTGTGGATGGATCAGATTCTCCGGTGGGGGATTATCCTGTTTCCCCTCTGGCTGTGGAGCTTTCTGGGCCCCCTGTGGATAGTGATTTTCTGGATGCGCCCCGAAAGGCGAAAAGGCTTGTTCCGGGCCCTTCTCCTCGCGGTGGCTGCGAGCGCCCTGGCCATGGACCGGACCCGCATCGCCGGCGGGGTTCTGTTCTGGCCCGTTCTGGAAAGCGTTCTCACGGACCCTGGCGTTCTGGAAAAACTCCGGGGAAAACGCCTGGTTTTTCTTGTGATCTTCTGGGCGGTGTGGCCCTTCACCTATGTGTGGGAGAACCGCCTCCTCCTGCCCTGGCTGGGCTTCCGCACCCTGCCTTTGCCTTAAGCCACAATTTCCGAGAGTTCAGAGGCAAGCTGGTCCATCACCCGCGCGATCCAGCGCATGAACGCCCGCACGTCATCCACATGGAGGGCATCCCGGAAGGTGAGAAAAGTGGTGAGTCCGACCACGTCAAGGGAAGCGTCCATCCAGAAACTCCCCACGTTGTATTTTCGGTTCATCTCCATGAGGCGATCGGCGATGGTCTCTTCCGGCAACCCCGGGCGGGGCCGGAAGAAAAGGTGGATCACCAGCCGGTCAATGGACTCCGTCTGAAGACGGGGCTGGAACAGATAGGTTAGCCCTTCATACCGGATCCGGAAGTCCCCGTCTTCGTCCACCTCGCCGACGTCAAATCCGTGTTCCCCCAGGAAAGCCTGGAGTTTCTGACCGGCGACGGTGTCGTCTTCTCCTTTCAGGATGAGAATTTCAGGCATGGGAATCCTCCTGTGTTGTGAGGGTATCCAGCATGTTGATCACCTCCTCCCGAACCTTCTCCCGGTTTGTCCGGGTCAGGCGCAGAATCCGGGCCCCTTCCAGGCAACCCCAGCGTGCCAGCACCGGTTCCAGTTTCATCTGGAATGTGCCCAGAAAGGGCGATGGAAACCGGGTTCTCTGGACCCAGGAACGGAAGGGCGCATACCGGAGTTCCATCGGTCCCACCTCGTCCACCACCACGAGGGCTCCGGGAGGCACCGGACGGTTCAGGTGCACCAGCGCCGCCTGAAGCCCTCCAAAAGATAGGTGATAGCGGCCCATACGGGTGCTTCCGATGGGGCGGATGTGCGCCAGGAGAAAACGCATCCTTTCCGGAAGCAGCACAAGCTCAAACCCCACCCGCCGACCTTCTTCCCGGAGCTCCCGGGTGACTG
>WFYF01000003.1 GCA_015490255.1 Caldifarciminota bacterium | reverse complement strand
CAACCAGACAGTGGGTGACGACCCCATCTGGACCTGGTGGGAGCTTGTTCTCACATACAATCCCGAGGTCCAGATCCTTGCACCGCTGGCCGGACAGTATGTCCGGGGCAACGCCCTGTTTTCCGTGAAAACCATCGGAACCCAGACCCTCAGCCTGGAACTTCAGGACGTGAACTCGGGTCAGGTCTATGTGCTGGATGCGGTGAGCAACCCGCTGGATCCCGCCGGCACCGTGGACTGGACTCACTCCCAGAGCTACGACACCCGCGTGGTTCCCGACGGCCACTATACTTTCCGTGCAGTGGTAACGGACAACGAGAACATCCAGGCCACGGCCACCACGAACATCGTGGTGGACAACACCGCCCCCACCATCGGTCCTGCCACACCACTGGACGGCACCACCGTGACGGGCAACGTGTTCTTTTCGGTGAACGCTTCGGACAACATCGGTCTGCAGAAGGTCACCCTCTCCGTGGACGGGGATGCGCCCGTGACCATGACCTTCAACGGGGCCACGGGCAAATATGAAGCCACACTGAACACGGCGAACTATCTGGACGGCCCTCACACCATCACCTTCACCGCGGTGGATTCGGCCGGCAACACGACCTCCCAGAGCATCACCGTGATCTTTGATCAGACCCCGCCCACGGCCAGCGTTCTGGCCCCCGCGGACGGGGATTATGTGAGCGGTTCGGCCACCTTCACGGTCCAGGCCCAGGACAATCTGGCTGTGGATCGCGTGGAACTCACCTTCGGCGGAGCCCTCGCCTCTCTCGGCACGGTGACCGCCCTGTATGATGCGGCCTCCGGGACCTATGCCTATACGGTGAATAGCGCCCTTTTCCAGGACGGACCGGCCACGGTGCAGGCCACCGTGTTTGACAAAGCCGGGCTTCAGGCAACCTCTGCCACTGTGAACTTCTTCGTGGACAACACGGACCCCACCCTCCAGGTGCTGGCTCCCCAGGACGGCAGCGTGTATACGGGCGATATGCTGGTTCAGGTGGATGCCACCGATGCCAACGGCGTGGCGTCGGTGGAACTCCGGGTGGACGGGGGAGCCCCGGTGGCCCTCACCAACACAGCCGGAAGCACTTTTGAGACCACGGTGACCACCACTTCCTTCAGCGACGGCCCCCACACGCTGGAATTGACGGTGACGGACAACGCCGGGAGGACCTCCACCACAACCCTTTCGGTGCAGTTTGACAACACCGTTCCCACCGTGGCGGTGGTCGCGCCCACGCCAGGTGTGACCCTGCAGGGCAACACGGTGATCCAGGTGCAGGCCTCGGACAACATCGCGCTGGACCGCGTGGAGCTGGTCTTTGACGGTGTGCTGGCCTCGCTGGGCACACGGCAGGCCACCTTCAACGCCACCACCGGCTATTATGAATACCCGGTGGACCTTTCGGTCTTTGCGGACGGGGCAGCCCGCGTTGTGGCGGTATCCTATGACGCGGTGGGGCTTTCCGTCGCGGACACGGTGGACTTCTTCGTGGACAACGCGGCCCCGGCGATCCAGGTGCTGGCACCCCTTGCAGGATCGGTGGTGACGGGCGATGTGGAGCTCCGGGTGCTTGCCTATGACGATGCAGGCATCCAGCAGGTTTCCTATGCGGTGGATGGCGGCGGGTTCTTCCCCATGACGCAGGTGGCGGGCGACACCTTCACCGTGACCCTGTCCACCACCCTGTTCCAGGAAGGCTCCCACACGGTGACCTTCCGTGCCCTTTCCACCACCGGTGCCCTGGCGGAGACTTCGGTGGATCTGGTCTTTGACAACACCGTTCCCACTGTGGCGGTGGCCGCCCCCGATGCCGGGTCCTTCGTGAAGGGCCTGTTTACCTTCCAGGCCACGGGGTCGGACAACATTCAGGTCCAGCGGGTGGAGTTCACCTTCGGTGGCATGCTGGCGGGTCTGGGAACGGTGGAGGCCTCCTATAACGCGGCGACCGACCGCTATACCTTCCCGGTGGACACGCGGGCCTATGGCGATGGCCAGGCCACGGTGACCGCACGGATCCTTGACGCCGCAGGGCTTGCCGACAGCCAGACCGTGACCTTCATCGTGGACAACACCCCGCCGAGCGCCCGGATCGTTCTGGAAGACACAAGCGGCAGCGCGGTGGACACGGTGATGCCCAACCTGGACTATACGGTCCGGGTGTTCACCTCCGAACCCCTCGCAGCCCTGCCCTCGCTGGCCTTCCTCCCCGAAGGATACGACACCGTGCTCCTGAATGTGCAGCAGGTGTCGGATACGGAATACACGGCCCTCCTGCGGGTGGACGGTTCCACCGGGGATGTGCGGGCCCACTTCATCTTTGAGGGACAGGATGCGGCAGGGAATGTGGGCACGGCCATCACCTCCGGCGCCTGGTTCACCATCAACGTGATCCAGCCCGTGCTGGCCCATCAGCCGGTGGAAACCGCGGTGGTGGGGCAGGACCTCACCCTCACCATCACCACCGGGGGCAGCCGGAACGTGGAAGCCTATCTCTATTACAAAGGCCATTACGAGGACAACTACCGGGTGCTTTCCTTCTCGGCCACCAACCCCATGACCGTGACCATTCCGAAGGGCGAGGTGGGACTGCAGGGACTGGACTATTACATTGAGGTGGTGAATGAGGAAGGGACCGTGGTGCGGAGCGGTGATCCGGACAATCCCCACTATGTGAAGGTGGTGGCCTGGGTGGGGAACGGTGAAGTGTATGAGGACAACACCTTCCGGGTGGAGGTCCCGGCGGGTGCGCTGAGCGGAAACGCCCGTCTGGGACTGTCCATGCCCTTCAACCGTCCCCAGTCCGCCGGAGACGATCCCTTCACCGGACACTTCATTGAGCTGATCGGACCGGTCACCCTTGGACAGCCGGTTCGTCTGACCCTCAAATATGCGGATGCGGACGTGGAAGGCATGAACGAGGACATGCTCCGGGCCGTGGACCTCTCGGGCAACATCGTGGGCGAGGCCGAGCCCAGCGCAGCAGAGAACAGGGTGACGGTGAAGCTGGACGGCAGTCTCGCCGACACCACGGTCCTCCTGTTCGTGGAACGGTATGTGGCTGCCGACAGCCTGGCCCTGCTTCCGAAAGCCAACGTGTTCGCCGCACCCAGCCCCATCCGGGACGTCCGGTATGCCACCATTTCCTTCTTCCTCAACGCGAATGCGGGCAAACCCCTTCCGGATCAGGTGACGGTGGAAATCTATGACATCGCCGGCGATCCGGTGGCCCGGTGGGATCTGCAGAACGTTCAGCCGGGCCTGAACCAGGTCCGCTGGGACGTGACCCGGGTGCCCCGGGGGGTTTATATCTTCCGGGTGAAGGCCGGGGATGAGCAGGTGATCAAACGGGTCGCCGTGGTCAAGTAAGGAAAGGGGGGAAGCCATGAAATTCAGGAAATCCCTTGTGTTCAGTCTGATGGTTCTGGCGGGGGCGGCCCCGATGGGGGCCTTCCCCTCCGCCGCGTATCTGAAGCTGGAGCCCTCCGTGCGCCTGGCGGGCATGGGTGAGGTGGGCATCGCCCTCGGGAACTCCGTGCTGGACGCCCTGACCAACCCTGCCGCCCTGGCCCGGATCCGCCGCTTCCAGTTTGAAGCCAACTATATGGAATGGCTGGACGGCATCCAGTATTCCGTGGCCGGGGTGGCCTTCCGGCCCTATAAGAAAGTCCCCGAGGGGGAGAAACCCAAGCTCTCCACCCTGAGCTATGGTCTCACGGTGATGCATCTGGCTGCCGGGGATTTTGAACGGCGGAACGTGGACGGGGAGTTCCTGGGGATGTATTCTGCCCAGGCCACGGTGCTCGGGTTCTCCTTCGGCCGCATTCTCTATCGGGGGATCTATGGCGGTCTCACGGGCAAGTGGATCCTGGACAACATTGACGGGGATCAGGCAACGGGCTATGCCTTTGATCTGGGCATGCTCTATGCGGTGGATCCCACCTATGCCCTTTCCTTCGTGATTCGCAATCTGGGTCCGGGACTGAGTTCGGGGCGGTCGCTGGCCTATGGACAGACCCGCTTCGCTCTGCCATCGGAGGCCCGGGCCGGGGTGAGCTACATCTATCGCAACCCCTCCTTCGGGTATTTCGCCATGAACCTGGACCTGGGCTGGATGGGGCTCACCTCCACCGATCCCTCTGACCAGTACGCTTCCATCGGTGTGGGCGCAGAGTTCAACATCCTGGACTATCTGGTGCTGCGAGGCGGATACCGCAAGCCCCTCTCCATGCATGCCCTGGATGAGCAGGGACGGGTGGTCCAGGCGGCCAGCACGCCCAGTGTCTATGGTTTCGGTGCCTCCGTGCTGTATGGCCCTCTCCGGGTGGACTATGCCTATTACGCCCGCAACGACGTGCTGAAGAATCACCGGTTCGGTCTGGGGATGGTCTTCTGAAA
>WFYF01000002.1 GCA_015490255.1 Caldifarciminota bacterium | reverse complement strand
CCACGTATACCGGCGGGGTGACCATCACCTATACCCGACCGGCCGTCCCGCTGTTCACCGGGCCGGCAACCGGGCCCATGCCGCAGGGAGAGGCCTTTGTTCCCATCCTTCAGGGGGTGGACAGCCTGGAATTCCTTCTGGTGGAGGGACGCGGGCAGGAGGGAACCCTTCCCGAACGACGGCCCTACGGGCTTTCCGGCACCCTCCCGGTGGGTGGAGGCCCTGCCATCCAGGCCTGGCTGGAAGAGCGACCCCTTGAAGAGGGGAAAAAGGTGCTGGTTCCGGAGCAATCCAGGCTGCGGCTCCTTCTGGAAGATCCCGAGGGAATTGCCCTGCAGGGAGGACTCCGGGTGTCCGCCCTCTCCCGATCCTGGGATCTGTCTCCGGAACTGACCTTCCCGCCCGGCGAATTTCGCCGGGCTGTGGTGGAGGTTCTGCTCTCCCTGCCTCCGGGGGATTCCTTTGACCTTGTGGTGGAAGCCACGGATAACGTGGGACAGACCACCCGAAAGCGTTTCCCGGTGGGCGTCCTGGAAGCCACGGGACAGGGCATCGTCTCTTTTCTCCCCTATCCCAACCCCTGGAAACGGGGCGGAGAACCTCTGTCCTTCACCTTCGTTCTGGGACAACCCGGTCGGGTCTCCCTCAAGGTGTTCAGCATGGCCGGGAAAGAAGTTTATCGCTTTCCCGAAGTCTATCTTCCTGCAGGGTTCCACCGGTGGACCTGGAGGGGACTTTCCACGGATGGCTGGCGTCTTGGAAGCGGCGTGTATTTCGCCGTCCTGGTGTGGAAAGGCGAGGGGAGACGGGAGCAGAGAACCACAGGCGTTCTGATCATACCCTGAGAAACAAGGGGGAGACCATGGCAAAGCAGCAGGAACTGGATACCATTCTGGGAGGTGGGGCCAACCTCCAGGGAGACCTGGTGATCAAAGGCGGAGCCCGGGTGGATGGACGCCTCAAAGGCACCCTCCGGGTGGAAGGCCATCTTGTGGTGGGAAAAACCGGCGTGGTGGACGGGGAGGTGAGAGCCCATTCCGCCCTGGTGGCCGGCACGGTGAAGGGAAAACTCGTGGTTCAGGAGCGGGCAGAGTTTGAGGCCGGAGCCCGGTTCCACGGGGATCTGGAATGCAAACGCCTGGTGGTTCACGACGGTGTGATCTTTGACGGGACCTGCACGATGACCGGGAAAAGGGCTGAGGAGCAGGGCAAAAAAGGATGATCCGGCTGTTTGACTCCCACACCCACGTGAACGACGATGCGTTTTCCCGGGACTGGGAGGAGGTGATTGCCCGGGCCCTTGAGGCCGGTGTGGTCCGGATGAACCTGGTGGGCTATAACCCCCGGACCATCCGGAAGGCGGTGGCGATGTGGCGGGAACGGCCGGACGTGTTCACGTTTTCTGCCGCCACCCACCCTCACGAGGCCTCAAAATATTCCGCCGAGCGCGAAGAGCAGATCCGGGAGGTGATGGCCCTCCCCGGTGCGGTTGCGGTGGGAGAAACCGGCCTGGACTATTTCAAGGACCACGCCCCGAAGCAGGTTCAGCAGGACGTGTTCCGCCGTCATCTGGACCTGGCGGCAGAACTGGACAAACCCGTGATCCTCCACCTCCGAGATGCCTGGGAGGACGCCTTCCGGATTCTGGAACCCTATCGCAACGACCTCCCGGGAGGGGTGTTCCACTGCTTCACGGGCGGCATGGAGGAGGCTTCCCACATCCTGGAGCACTTTCCCACCTTCATGATCTCCTTTTCGGGAATCCTCACTTTCAGGAAGGAGCAGGAGCTCCAGGAAGTGGCCCGCAGGTTGCCTGAAAACCGGATCCTCATTGAAACCGACGCGCCCTTCCTCACCCCCGTCCCCCACAGGGGAAAACGCAACGAACCCGCTTATCTCGTGCATACCTTCCGGTTCCTGACGGAGTTGCGGAAAACCCCTCCGGAAGATCTGGCCCGGGTGCTGTGGGAAAACACCCACCGGGTGTATGGCCTGACACCCGTCAGTTCATGATCTCCCCGGACTTCCTGGAGAAGCTTCGCAGACAGCACCCCCGGATCCTGGTGGTGGGAGACGTGATGTTGGACGGCTACTGGCTCGGAGACGCAGAGCGCATCAGCCCGGAAGCGCCCGTGCCCGTGGTGGGGGTGGTGCGGGAAGAATACCGGCCTGGAGGTGCTGCCAGCGTGGCCTCCATGCTCCACGCTCTCGGGGCGGAGGTTCACCTTGTGGGGGCGGTGGGAACCGATTTTGAAGGGCAGGTCCTCCGGGATCGCATCCGGAAGGCAGGACTGAGCACGGAGCATCTGGTATCCGTGGATCGGCCCACCGTGCGGAAAATCCGGGTGATTGCCCGCCAGCAGCAGATGCTTCGCCTGGACTGGGAGGATCCCTCCCCGCTTCCGTACGAGACCTTTCAGGTCATCCGGGACCGTGTCAGAACCCTCGCCCCCCGGGTTGACGGTGTGGTGT
>WFYF01000001.1 GCA_015490255.1 Caldifarciminota bacterium | reverse complement strand
GCCATGTGGCGGTTCCGGGATATATTTATTAATGGCTGCAAAAGGAGGAGCGCACAGGAGGTGGAGGGATGATGGGGCTCATCGTGTGGGTCGGAACAGCCTGGACCTGGGCGGAAGACTTCCAGAGTCTTCCGCTCAACCAGACGCCTCCTGGATGGCAGGTGGTCTACACCTACAACGCCACCCACGCGGGGGTGGTCCGGGACACGTGCTTCTTCTATCTGTATCCGGGAAAACCGGGCAATCCCCCGGGGAACCAGCTCCTCTGCATGGACCACCGGCACGGTAACCCTACCATTGATTCCAGCGTGGTGGAGGTGGTGACACCGGCCATACCCCTGCCCCAGAACAGCACGCAGCTGGCGCTGTCCTTTGACTGGACGGTGCAGGCCGGAACCCTAAGCACCTACGTTCGCACTTACACTGCAGGAAACTGGTCTTCCTGGAGTCTGGTGGATGTGCAGGCGGATCAGGGGCACACGTACGGAGATACGGTTTACACCCATGGCTCCACATCGCAAACGCTGTCGCTTCCCGGCGCTTCTGACAGCGTGCAGCTCCGGTTCCGATATTTCCACGACCCCGCGGTGATGTACACCCGCTGGGTGGGCGCCACGGTGGACAACGTGACCCTCACGGACTCCACGCCCTGCTGCCATCTCACCGTGGAGAATTTCCTCGTGGACAGCTCCTATGTGGACTCTGCAGGAAACCTCTGGATTCACGCGCTCATGCAGCTGTGCTTTCTGGGGGCATGCGGTTTTGCTGCGGACACGTTTGAACTCGCGTGGTTGGTCAACGGAGATACGGTTGTGCAGGACACCCTGGTGTTCTCCAGCGGGAACTGCATGCTCTATGACGTCTGGCTCCTTGCGGGATACGGCGCCAACGTGATTGAGCTGTATGACAACGACTGCTGCACCCAGCCCCACGTGTGGAATGTGACGGGCGTTCAGGAGGGGACTGCAAACGAACCTCACCGGTATCGGCTTCTTCTGCTGCGCCGGAGCGATTTGAAATTCCCGGCCCTTTACGGTGCCGCCTGGCTTGTCCTTCCTGACGGCCGGCGCATGCAGCTCCGCTCTGAAGATCAGGCCCGTCGCGTGCTCCGGCGGTTGCCCCCGGGTCGCTATGAGATCCGTGCGCAGTCTGGAGACCGCTGGATCCTCGTGCTCCTACCTTAGAGCACACCCGGTCCCCGGGGGCATGCCCCCGGGGACCCCACAAGCCCAGGGTGTGCCGGCTGGAAGGTTTGTCCCCCAGCCGCTATAATCAAGGAGGGAAAGCCGGTCGGGCACCTCGGGAAACGCCATGGAAAAAGAAGTGTCCCGTTGAAACTCTTCCTCAGGATCATGTCTCCTTCAGCATCCCGATCACTCGCTTCCCGCCGCGGTCATCGCATACCCCTTCCGTCCCCTGCTCGTCCGGCTCCTTGCTCTTCCAGATAGCTCCGAGACCGTAGGCTTCCGTACAGCAGCCCGTGGCTGGGGAATTTTTGCTTTCCTCCCCCCGAACTTGTGGACGAAGAAGCGTTATAACCTCACGCCGGGTCCGGCGTGTTCCTCCGGATATACAGCGCGGCCGTGCCCCCGATCAGGAAATACAATCCCCAGATAACGGCGATTTCCCGGGGGTTGTGCCGCAGGAGATAAACGGTGATGGTGGCCACGGTGAGGACCATCAGCACGAGGCCCGGCAGAGCCAGGGCGGGGTGGGCACCGGTCCGGTCCCGGAGCCGAAGGTTGGCCAGAGAAACCCCGATGGACACCAGAAGGAACGTCAGACTGGAAAACTCCGCAATCACGCTGAGAGACCCCAGGAGGGTGAACCCTGCGGCCAGGAGGGTCAGGGTGACCACAGCCGGCCAGGGTATGCCCTGCCGATTCCGCCGATCAAACACCGCCGGCATCATTCCGGTGGCGCCCATCTCGGCCATCATGTGGCTTGCCCCGAACAGTGTGGCGTTGATGGCCGAGCTGGTGGCCATCAGGGCAGCAAGCCCCACCAGCACCTTCCCCGCATTCCCCAGAACCGGACGGGCCACCTCCGCAAGGGCATATTCCCGGGCTTCCACCAGTCGGGCAAGGGGGAGATTCCCCACCGCCACCAGGGCAAGAAGGAGATAGATGGCTCCCGTGATGAGGATGGATCCGTAAATGCCCCGGGGGATATTCCGGTCCGGGTTTTCGGTTTCCTGCACCGCGTTGGTGATGAGCTGAAACCCTTCATAGGCAACAAAAATCACGGAGGCACCCAGGAAAACCCCGTTCAGTCCCCGATCCAGCAGGGGAAAGAACCGGGAAGGATCCACCTGCCACAGACCGATCAATCCGAACAGCCCCAGAATCACGATTTTGGCATACACCAGGAGATCCTCGGTTTCTCCTGTGCTCCGCACACCCCGCAGATTCACCCCCATGAAGAACAGCAGGACGGTGAGGGAAAGCCAGATCCGGACCGCGGGGTTTCCGGATTCTCCCAGAAGGTCGGCCCCATACGCACCGAAGGTGAAAGCGTACAGGGCCAGGGTCCCCACATAGCCCACCACCACGATCCATCCCTCCACGCCAGCAACCCAGACGTGCCGGGGCCATGCGCGCTGCAGATAGGTGTAGCTTGCCCCGTCGTCCCGGAAGGTGAGGGCCAGCCGCACATAGTGATAACCGGCGCTCAGGGCGATGAGCATGGCGATCCCGAAGGACAGCGGGGCGGCGTGCCCGGCCAGGCTCACCGCGATGCCCAGAACCGAAAAGATCCCGCCTCCGATCATCCCCCCGACCCCCATGGCGATGAGCTCGGGGAGGCCGAGACGGGAGGTCATCACGCGGGAAATCCTGGGAT